>JAGAMJ010000073.1 GCA_017624795.1 Clostridia bacterium | reverse complement strand
TTGTAGATCTTTTTGCCGACCTCGCAGATCTCTTTTTTGATTTCGTAAGGAGATTTCATCATAATTTTTCGTGTCCTTTCAAAATGTATCGTTGAAATTTTTATTTTGTGATCAAACGGTAGGTATCCTGCGCGATCATGTATTCCTCGTCGGTAGGGAACAAAATGACCTTAACAGGGGAATCCGGGGTGGAAAGCACCGCAGTCTTGCCGCGGGGGCAGGTCGCGTTGATTTCCTTGTCGAAATGGACGCCGAGGTATTCCATTTCCTCGCAGACCATTTGGCGGACCATATAGTCGTTCTCGCCAAGACCGGCGGTGAAGACGATCAGATCCACGCCGTTCATTTCAGCGACGTAAGAGCCCACGATCTTTTTGATGTAGTGGGTGAGGATCTGCATGGCAAGCAGCGCGCGCTTGTTGCCCGCGTCTGCCGCCTTCCACACGTCGCGCGCGTCGTTGGACACGCCCGAAACACCAAGAAGACCGGACTGCTTGTTGAGCACGTCGTTGATCTCGGCGGGGCTCATGCCCGTTTGCTCCATCATATAAGGAATGATCGACGGGTCGATCGAGCCCGAGCGGGTACCCATGGGAACGCCCTCCTGGGGTGTGAAGCCAAGCGAGGTGTCAACGGCAACGCCGTTCTTGATCGCGGTGATCGAGGAGCCGGAGCCGATGTGGCAGGAAACGATCTTGGATTTATTGTAATCCAGCCCGAAATATTCGGCGGCCTTTGCACTGACGTAGCGGTGCGAGGTGCCGTGGAAGCCGTAGCGGCGAACGCCGTACTTTTCATACCATTCGTAGGGAACGGGATAGATGTATGCCTTTTCTTCAAGGTTCGAGTAGAAGGAGGTGTCAAACACACCGACCTGGGGCTTACCGGGCATCAGCGATTTGCATGCTGCCACGCCTTTCAGTGCGGGCGGACCGTGCAAGGGGTTCAGGGGCGCGATGGATTCCAGATAGTGGATCTCTTCATCGCCCAGCAGATAGGAATCTGCAAATTTGCCGCCGTGCGCGAAGCGGTGACCTACGGCAGTGATCTCGTCCGTGCTTTCGATCACGCCAAGCTCTTTGTCGGTGAGAAGCTTCAGCACCAACGCAAGCGCCTCGGTATGAGAGGGCATCGGATAGTCTGCGGAGTAGGTGGGGGCATCGGGGCGCTTATGCGTGATCGAGCCGGCAGGGCCGATCTTTTCGCAAACACCTTTTGCAGGAACGGTCCCGTTATCCATATCAAACAACTGATATTTCAACGAGCTGCTTCCGGCATTGATAACAAGTATTTTCATAGCTACCTCCTACAAGGAATTTTATTCTATCTAATTATAACAGAACCGATGATTAATTGCAATAGAGTGTGTTAAAAAAATAAAAATAAGCGCAAATTACAATAAGCAAAAACGCAAATTTTGTTGCAAAACAGAAAAACACGAAAAAAAGAGGCAAAATGCTTGCTCTTTTTGCGCATTTGGTGTATAATGGAGCAAATAATGCAATGAAAAGGAGGGGGCGAATATGCGACCGATCGCAATCAATTTGCATGCCAAGCGCGGCATGGAAACCGAAGCGTATATTGGCAAAGCGCGCGAGGTCGGCTTCAACGCTTTGATGAGCGAAGCGCTTCCTCTGGAAGAATTAGAAAAGATCGCCAAGCTTCTTTTGCAGCAGGGAATGTCTTATGAGATGATCCACGCGCCCTTCCGGCACGTGAATGATATTTGGCGTGACGATGAGAGCGGTGAGCGTATGCTGGCTGAAATGATCAACGCTGTTCAGGGCGCTGCCGCGGTGGGGTGCCCCACCGTTGTCGTGCATCTCACGGCGGGGAAGATCTTACCTCGGATCACCGATTTAGGCGGCGCACGGTATGAGATTTTGGTGGAATATGCCGCTTGCAAGGGCGTGAAGATCGCCTTTGAAAATCAGCGCAGCTTTTCGCATCTTGCATGGGCGCTGGAGCGCTTTGAGAAAGCGCCGAACGTGGGCTTTTGCTGGGACTGCGGACACGAGGGGTGCTTTACGCAGGGCAGAGAATTTATGCCCGTTTTTGGCGATAAACTGATCTGCACACATCTGCATGATAACAATGGGATCCTGAATGATGATCAGCACAAGATCCCCTTTGACGGCTCCCTTGATATGAGTCGGGTGGCAAGGCAGCTCCGTCAGGGCAAATACAGCGGCACACTGACGCTGGAGCTTTTTGCCGAAAATACGAATTTTTATGACCGTATGACCGTTTTTGCGTTTTTGGAAAAGGCAGCAATGGCAGCAAAGCGGCTGCGGTTGATGGTGGACGGCTTTTGAGAAACAACCCCGAAAATGAGCGAAGATCAAGCTTTTTTGAACAGTCAAAGCACGCATTTTGCCAAAAACAGAAGAAATTGCAAAAAACTTGAAAAAAGCACTTGACATTTGCTTATCTCCTGTGATATAATAACATGCCGCTTGAAAAGGGCAAGCAAGCGTATCCCCGAGATACCGCCCGTATTTCAGCGAGACTTAAAAGAAAGAGAGGTGCTTTTCGTGTACGCAATCATCGAAACCGGCGGAAAGCAGTACAAGGTCAACGAGGGCGACGTTATCTTCGTTGAAAAGCTCGGCGTTGCCGAGGGTGAAACCGTAGAGTTCACCAGCGTCAAGGCACTGTCCAAGGACGGCGCTTTGAAGGTCGGCACTCCTGTTGTTGAGGGTGCAAAGGTGACCGCAACCGTTGTCAAAGAGGGCAAGGGTAAGAAGATCGTTGTCTTCAAGTACAAGGCAAAGAAGAACGAAAAGAAGAAGATGGGCCACAGACAGCCCTACACGAAGGTTCAGATCACTGCCATTGAGGGCTGATTTGGGCTATGACCAACATCACGTTTTTCAGAAGCGACGGGATTTTTTACGGGTTTGAGGAAAAAGGACACGTTGGCTACGGCGAGTGGGGCAGCGACCCTGTTTGCGCCATGCTCTCCTCCCTCACGATGTATATCGTCGATGCCATCGAGGATGTTTATCAGGGCGAGGTCCGCTATGATATCAACGAAGATGACACCGTGATCACCGTTCGCTCCAAGTCCGCCCTGCCGGCATATGAAGCCGACGAGCGCGTGCGTTACGCCGTATCGGGCTTGTTCCTGACGTATTATAAAATGCTTGAGGACATGCTGCTGCACGACGATATGTACGAGTTTACGGGCGACCAAGGTCTGACCATCAAGGTGGTCGACAAGGATTACGAATAACCGCCTCGCGCGGTAATCTGCGCACATTGTGCGACTTTTTGAAGGAGGAATACGAACCATGTTGAGAATTAGTTTGCAGTTCTTCGCTCACAAGAAGGGCGTTGGTTCTACCAAGAACGGCCGCGATAGCGAGTCCAAGCGTCTTGGTGTAAAGGCCGCTGACGGTCAGACCGTTACTGCGGGCAGCATCATCGTTCGCCAGAGAGGCACTGCCATTCATCCCGGCAACAATGTCGGTCTTGGTAAGGACGATACTCTGTTTGCTTTGATCTCCGGTAAGGTCAAGTTCGAGCAGAAGAGCAAGGATAAGAAGCAGGTCAGCGTTTACGCCGACTAAAATATCAAAAGAACAGCCATGCGGCAACGCCGCGGGGCTGTTCTTCATTTTATCATCTTCAAAATATGCTCTGCCGTCAAGCTGATCTGCTCATGATTTGCGATCGTCGGCGTACCGTCGCCGTCCTGTGCACCGTACATGCCGAAATAGGCGTGGCAACCGCCTTCAATGACGATCTCGGTAAAGTCATCGGGGAGGTTTGATCTGTTTTCGTCATACTTTTCGCGGTTCAGCACCTTGTCCTCGCTGCCGTAAATCGATACGACCGAAAGGTCGGTGTCGGATAGGTCTGCCGTGGAGTAAGATCCAAGCAGGATCAGCCCCTTAAATTCGCTTGCGTGGTCGGTGAGATAGGACGCCGCCATAGAGCCGCCCAGCGAGTGACCGCCGATGTACCAATTCTTGATTTCGGGGAATTGCTCTCGCACACCTTCCGCCGCGTTGACGTCAAAAACCGCAAGATTGAAGGGCATTTTCACAAGAACGCAGAGGATACCCTTGCGCGCAAGCGCCTCCATCAGCGGCTGATACGCGTCGTGCTCCACCTTTCCGCCGGGGTAAAAAATGAACCCTGCGGTCGCGTTCTGCGGTTCAAAAACGACGCTTTCGTTATCGAGCACAAAAACCGAAATGTTGTCCTCGGGGGCGAAGGCCGCTATCGCGCCCTCGTCCGCGCGATAGTAGTCGGAAAGATAGATCGCGCACGCTCCAAGCAAAAGCGCTAATGCCACGATAACCGATACCGTTATGACACATATTTTTCTTTTGAGCTTTATCATCATCTACTACCCCTCGCATAATCGTTACCTGCTTCTATTATAGCAAATCACTTTCCGTTTTTCAATACGAAAGAACATTTTTATAAGATTTCTTCTATGAAAATCTCCTTGCTGTTGAGCAATATATAGATCATATTTTTTCGACAGGAAAAAGCTCTTTTCAAATCTGTCAAAATCGTGTATAATAGAGATAACAATAGGAAAGGAGTTTCTAAATGAAGGTTGTCATTGTAGGAGGTGTGGCAGGCGGTGCCACCGCTGCGGCGCGGATACGCAGACTTGATGAGCAAGCCGAGATCGTGGTATTTGAGCGCTCCGGCTATATATCCTATGCCAACTGCGGCTTGCCGTATTATATCGGCGACGTGATCGCGGATGAGGAGGAGCTGACGCTTCAGACCCCGGAAAGCTTCTTTTCCCGTTTCCGCGTAGTGGTGAAAACTCGGCACGAGGTCGTGGCGATCCATCCCGAACGCAAGACCGTTACGGTCAAAAAGCTGCCAAACGGTACGAGTTTTGAGGAAAAATACGACAAATTGCTTCTTGCGCCCGGCGCAAAAGCAATTGTGCCGCAGGTACAGGGAGTTGACAGTGAAAAGCTATTCACGCTTCGTACCGTAGAGGATACGTTACGCATCAAAAATTATATCAAAGTGCACCGTCCGCGTTCTGTCGTTCTGGCAGGCGGCGGGTTTATCGGTGTGGAGCTTGCCGAGAACCTTTGCGAGCTGGGGCTTGACGTGACCGTTGTACAACGTCAGAAGCAATTACTCACTCCATTTGATGCCGATATGGCGGCGTTCGTTCATGCGGAGCTGCGCCGACACGGTGTCAAGCTCTTGCTTGGCAGAAGTGTCACGGGCTTTGGTGAAGCTGACGATGCTGTTGCCGTTCAGCTCGATTGCGGTGAAGTGCTCCGCACCGATATGGCGATCCTTGCTCTTGGTGTTACCCCCGATACCGCACTTGCAAAAGAAGCGGGGATTGCCCTTGGAATCAAGGAAAGCATTCTTGTAAACGATAAAATGGAAACCTCCGTGCCCGATATTTATGCCGTGGGTGATGCCGTACAGATCAAGCACGCCGTATCGGGCGAGGATGCCCTCATTACACTTGCGGGCCCTGCCAATAAGCAAGGGCGCATTGCTGCGGATAACATATGCGGCGCTGACAGCCGCTATCACGGCTCACAGGGCAGCTCGATCATCAAGATCTTCGACCTGACCGCCGCCACCACGGGCCTGAGTGAAAATGCCGCCAAACGGTGTGAGTTTTCGGTGGATAAGGTCATTTTGTCGCCCATGAGCCACGCGGGCTATTACCCGGGCGGCAGCGTGATGACGATGAAGGTGATCTTTGAAAAGGAGACCTATCGCCTGCTTGGCGCGCAGATCGTGGGGCGTGAGGGCGTGGATAAGCGCATTGACGTGCTAGCCACCGCCATTCACGCGGGGGTGAAGGCAACTGAATTGAAGGATTTGGATCTTGCCTACGCGCCGCCCTACTCCTCGGCAAAGGACCCCGTCAACATGGCGGGTTTTATGATCGATAATATCAAGAACGGTACGCTAAAACAGTGGCACGTAGATGAAATTTTCGAACTTTTGCAGCGCACTGACGTGACTTTGCTGGATACCCGCACCCGTCGCGAGTACATGATGGGCCACATTGATGGCTTTGTTAATATCCCTGTGGATGAGCTGCGTGAGCGCCTGAACGAGGTGCCGTATGGCAAGCCCGTCTATGTGATTTGCCAAAGTGGCTTGCGCAGCTATATCGCGACCCGTATTTTAGAAGGAAACGGCTATATCGCCTACAATTTTTCGGGAGGCTATCGCTTCTATGCCACCGTGATGCAGGATCGCGCTTTTGCCGATCGCGCAACCCCTTGCGGAATGGATGAGCCATAAATAGTAAAAAAAATCGTGCACGATGATACTGCACGGTAAAAAATGTATTGACATAAAGGAAAAAATGTGATAATATAATATCGTAATTAGAGGAACCAGCTGACTGCAGAGGACGTTGGTTCCTCGATGCTTTTTGAGGAAACTTTTATGGTTAGAAAAAAGAAATTTGCACTCTCAACCACACAGATCATATTGCTTAGCTTCCTGGTGACCATTCTCGTGGGAAGCGGGCTTTTAGCGTTGCCGATCAGCTCCGCCACAGGGGAGGCCGTACCGTATCTTGATGCGCTCTTTACGGCAACGACCTCCACCTGTGTGACGGGGCTTGTTACACTTCCCACGGTGACCACGTGGAGCGTGTTCGGGCAGATCGTTATATTGCTTTTGATACAGGTCGGTGGTCTTGGGATCATCACCGTTATGTCGGGGCTGATGCTTCTCTTGAATAGGGAAATGGGCATCGGTGACCGCTTGCTCATTCAGGATGCATTCAATCTGAATACGATGTCGGGACTTGCCAAGTTCGTTAAGAACGTGCTGTTCGGTACGCTTATTATCGAGGGAATAGGTGCTATTCTGTATATGCTCGTGTTCGTCCCCGAGTTTGGTGCTGTTGGTGTTTGGATGTCGGTGTTCAATGCGGTTTCCGCCTTCTGTAATGCCGGTATTGATATCATCGCGGAAAACAGTCTTTGCAATTACGCCACCAATCCCTTGATCAATATCGTCACCTCGGCGCTCATCATTCTCGGCGGCATCGGTTATATCGTATGGTGGGACGTGCTTCGTGTCATTAAGAGCCGTTCGCCGAAGAACCGAAAAATATTCAGGCATTTGACACTGCATAGCAAAATAGCAATTACGTTTACGGCAGGACTCATTCTCGTCGGTGCGATCCTCATATTTGTTTTCGAATATTCTAATCCATTGACCATCGGAGAAATGTCCCTGTTTGATAAAATTCAAGTGTCCTTCTTCCAATCAGTCACCACAAGAACCGCGGGCTTTGCCACGATCCCTCAGGAAAATCTAACGAACGCCTCTGCTGCCGTATCTATTATCTTGATGCTCATCGGCGGCTCACCCGTTGGAACGGCAGGCGGTATGAAGACTGTAACCGTTGTCGTGCTGATCTGCTCGGCATTTGCAACTATCAGAAACAAGAACAACGCGACCCTTTTTGGCCGCTGTATTTCCGAGGGATCTGTGAAAAAGGCAGTTGCCGTGGCGGTAGCATTCCTTACAATATGCGTTGCATCGACGATACTTTTGATGGCAACGAGTAATGCTTCTGCCCTTGACGCGGTCTACGAAACGGTCAGCGCAACGGCAACCGTCGGTCTTTCAAGAAATCTGACGGCAACGCTAAACACGTTTGGCAAGCTTATTATCATCGTAACTATGTATTTCGGCAGAGTCGGCCCCATCTCGCTTGCAGTGGCGCTTGGCAGTAAAAATGAAAGTCAGAACGTCATTTCCGAGCCGACGGAAGACATCAGTATAGGATAAGGAGATAACAATGAAAGCAAAGAAAACATACGCAGTCTTTGGACTTGGAAGATACGGCACAGCCGTGGCAAGAGAACTGGTAGAGAATGGTATGGAGGTGATCGCCGTTGATATTGACCAAAAGATCGTCAATGATGCAGCGGCATATCTGCCCGTTTGCAAGTGTGCTGATGTGACTGATGCGGAGGTCATCTCTCGCCTTGACATTGGCAATATTGACACCGTCATCGTTTGTATGGCGAGCAATCTTGAAGCGAGCGTGATGGCGGTCACGCTTTGCAAGGAGGCGGGCGCGCGGAGCGTTATTGTAAAATGTGCCAACGAGATGCAGCAAAAAATATTGCTTCGTGTAGGCGCGGATCAGGTGTTGTTTCCCGAGAAAGAATCGGGCATTCGCCTTGCCAAAAATCTTTTGAGCTCCGGCTTTATTGATATGATCTCTTTGTCGCGTGACGTGTCCATAGTCGAGATCGATGTAAAGGACGAATGGTGCGGCAAAAATCTGATCGAATTGAATCTCCGTAAAAAATACGGCATCAATATTGTCGCCGTCAAGAAGGGCGAGAAGGTCAGCGTTAATATCAATCCCGAGCAGGCGCTTGATCTCGGAGCTACGCTGATCGTTATCGCAAATACGGCAAAACTGGGAAAATTGAAATAAGTAGAGCTTATAAACGCACCGGAATAAAAGGGTAGTAAGAACAAATGATGGAAGAAATTTTGATCAAAATATTGGTGTGCTTCCTTGCCGGCGCGGGTGCCGGTATCGGCACGGGCTTTGCCGGTATGAGCGCCGCCGCCGTGATCGGGCCCGTTCTGATCACCTTTTTGGGCATTCCTGCCTACGCGGCGGTGGGCATTGGGCTCATCAGTGACGTGCTGGCAAGCGCCGTCAGCGCCTATACCTATAAAAAAAGCGGAAATTTAGATATTAAAAACAGTTTGCCGCTGATGCTCAGCGTCCTTGCCGTAACGGTCGTTGGCAGCTTTGTCGCAAGTCTGCTGCCCGATCGGGCAATGAGCAGCACCATGCAGATCGCCATGATCTTGATCGGCTTACGCTTTCTTTTGAAGCCCGTCAACACGACAAGGGCACAAATGGAGGCAGTTTCGCCAAAAAGCAGATTGATCAGGGCGATCGTTGGCGGCACGTTGATCGGCTTTATCTGTGGCTTTGTGGGTGCCGGTGGCGGTATGATGATGCTGTTCGTGCTGACCGCGTTTCTCGGCTATTCGATGCATATGGCGGTGGGCACCAGCGTGTTTATTATGACATTTACGGCTCTGACGGGCGGCATCAGCCACTTCGTCATTGACGGTATGCCCGATGTCCTTTGCCTTGTGTTATGCGCTGTGTTCACACTGTTTTGGGCAAGAATTGCCGCGAAGATCGCAAATAAGGCAGACGCGAAGCTGCTGAACCGCGTGGTCGGCATCGTGATGATCGTTACCGGCGGCGTGATCTTGGCGGTGAATTATCTTTGATATAAACGCACAAGAAATTGACGGAATGAATCGTAAAACAAGGGCTGACGGAAATAACCGTCAGCCCTTTTTGCAATTTATTTTTCCGCCTTTCCACGCCCCGCGTGTGCTTGCGGTGTCAACCATGGGCAAAACAACTCACTGAAAGGGGAAAATATGGGAAAAGAACAACTATACAAGCGGCAAGCGTTGTTTGCCTTTATTTTTTCTTAAAGATGCTCACAAGATCGCTCCACTTGCGTTTTTTGATCACGAACCAAATAAGCGCAAAGACGCCAAGTCCTGCCACTGTGGTAGAGCCAACTACGATGCCTGCGATAGCACCGCCCGAAAGCCCCTCTCGGGGCAGCTCCGCGGCGCAAGCGTCGCAAAGGGAATTGCCGTCGCCGTCAAAATGCTCACCAACGGTGCGCTCTGCGCCGCAGACGTTGCAGGTGATGTCGCAATCGTTGTCAAAAACGTGCGCGGAGGGGGTTCTTGCCTCGTTGCAGACGTTGCAGCTCGCGTCGCAAGCGTTGTCGTAGCTGTGCCCGAGCGCCCCGCCCTCGGTATGACCGCAAGCCGTGCAGGTCGAGGGTGCGGTGCAGGTCGCCACCGCCATCGTATGGGCGGGCTTTTCCGCTGTGGCGGTGCTGACGTTGGAAAAAACGGGTGCCGTCTGTGCCGCGTCACAGGTGGTATATCCAAAGTAAATTCTGTTGCTATCGGTAAGGATCACGGGGGAGGCATCCGCCTGCTCGCCCGAAAGGGTCTGCCCGAAGACGTCAAGGCCGGCAGCCTCGTTCAGCAGCCACGCGACCGTACCGTTCCGGAAGGCCTCCTCGGGCATACCGAAGACGATCGCCTCGCTGTCCTCGCCGATGCCGGTTCTCGCTACACCCATAAGGTAATAGGTGCTCTTGAAGGTGCCGCCGGCTCCACCCGACACGGCGCCGACGAAGCCGCTTTCTTTACCGCTGACGGTGCCGATGCTGTAGCAGTTTTGCACGCTATCCTCGTTTATACCCGTCAAGCCGCCAACGTAGCTTTGCTCTCCGCCGCTGACGCTGCCGGTGTTATAGCAGGCTTTTATGGGATGGCCGTTGTAGCCTACCAAGCCGCCGACATAGCCATAGCCGCTGACGTCGCCGCTGTTATAGCAGGCTTTTATCTTGCCGCTACTCCTTCCCGACAAGCCGCCGATATAGTAACCGTTCTCACTGCCGCTGACGTCGCCGCTGTTATAGCTATCCCGTATGGTACCGTGGCTTTCACCTGTCAAGCCGCCAACGAAGGATCCGCCGCTCACATTTCCCGTATTGTGGCAGCCCGTGATGTCGCTGCTGGCCATGCCGACCAGGCCGCCCACATAGTTGGTCGAGCTGCCGTCGCTGACATTGGTGCTGACGTCACCGGTGTTATAGCAATTGGTGATGCTGCCCGAGTTCTCGCCTGCAAGGCCCCCCGTGTTGCTATGCATGCTGCCGCTCACGGTGCCGGTGTTATGGCTGTCTTCAAGTCTACCGTAGCCATAGCCGACCAGACCGCCCGTGTAGTCATTCACGCTGCCGCTCACCTTGCCGGTGTTATAGCTGCCCTTTATGTCACCGTAGGCATATCCCGCCAAGCCGCCGATATAGTAACCGATCTCACCGCCGGTGACGTCACCGGTGTTGTGGCTGTTCAGGATGTCACCGTAGCAGTCGCCCACCAGGCCGCCAACGTAGAATCCGTTGCTTACGCTGCCCACATTGCGGCTGTCCTCAATGCTGTAGTTGTTATAGCCCACCAGGCCGCCCACATAGCTGCCTTCACTACCGCTGACGTCACCGGTGTTATAGCTGCCTTTTATTTTGTTGTAAGCATAGCCCGCCAGGCCGCCCACATAGCTGCTGCTAACGTTAGTGCTGATGTTACCGGTGTTATAGCAATTCGTAATGCTGCCATAGCTCTCGCCTGCCACGCCGCCCACACAGTAATTGCCGTTGAGACTGACGTCACCGGTATTATAGCTGTCCCTGATAGCATAGCTGTTGCTTCCCGCCACGCCGCCGACATAGGAGCTGCCGCTGACTGTGCCGGTATTATGGCAATTTACGATATCACCGCAGCCATAGCCGACCACGCCGCCGACATAGTCTGCGCCGCTGACGGTGCCGCTGTGATAGCAGCCCGTAATGTCGCCGAAGGTTTCTCCCGCCACGCCGCCGACGTTGTAGTCTGCACCGTTGACGATACCGTCATGATAGCAATCTATGATGTCACCGTCGCTTTTTCCCACCACGCCGCCGACATAGCTTGTGCCGTTGACGGTACCGACGTAATAGCAGTTCTTGATCAAGCCGTTATTTGCTCCTGCCACACCGCCGATGAAATAGTTGCCTTTCACGTAAGAATCGATCACGCCTACGTTTTTGATCACGCCCTCGTTGAAGCCGATCAGACCGTAATATTCATTCACGGCATCGACATAGATGCCGCTGACGGTCTTGCCCGCGCCGTCGAAGGTGCCTGCATAAGATGATGTTATGCCGATCGGTGTCCATACAAGAAAGCTGCCGTCCGGATCCGGGGTGCCGTCCTCCCGCAGAACGTTGCTGTTGATCGTGATATCCGCCGTCAGCCTCGCGTTGGCGGTGACAAAGCTTTCACTTTCATTGTTGACCTTATCCGCAAACCAGTAAAGCTGGCCCGCGTTGCCGATCTCGTAATAATCGTCGGCGAGGTGCGCCTCGGTGCCGTTGTCGTTTAAGGTCGCCGCCTCGTAGTGGGTGCCGTCTGCCGAGCAAAAGCCGTTTTCATAGCTGCCCGTGCAGTTCTCCACGGTGCAGGGGGCGCCCTCCGTTGCGGCGCTTGTGGACAGAATGCCCAGTCCGAGCGCTGCGGAGAGCAGAAGTGCTGCCATCAGAATTGCTGCTGCTAATTTTTTCATGGTTTTTCTCCTCACAATAATTTTATAGTTTGCGGTTTCGGGGGCAGGTGCAGATGCCCAGCCACTCCTCGCCGCGCTTGCAATGGGTGCATTCCGCGCAGATCGTATCGTCGGTGCGCCCGCCCTTGCCCTTAAAATGCTCGCAGGCATCCTGCATCATGGTGATGAAGGGCTCGCCTTCCTTTGTATATACGGGCGTCGCCCGAAAGTCGGGGTAGATCACGTCGGGCTCGCCGCTGCGATCTATATCGTCGTAATATCCGTACCGCAGCTCAAAGGTTTTTCCAAAGGTCGTTACCGTGCGGTAAAGATCGCCCTCGCGCGGCCTGCTTTCCGCGGGTGGGGAAGGGCTGGCTATGATCTTGCGAAACATACATATCTCCTTCGTTGTATTTGGCAAAAAGAAAAATCTGCCATACCTGATGATACAAGTATAGCAGATTTTCTCGGGGGTCGTTACTACCCAAATCATACTTTTTTGGCTATGTTTTTTTAAGAAAAGCATAGCCGTTTTTGGTGTAAAAGGGTTATGCTTTTTGCCTTGCTCGGTTGTATAAAGAGAAAAAGGTGCTTTCGTTTTCGGCTCCCTTGTGCAAAGGGAGCTGACTGAGGGATCGTTTGGGCAAGTGGGAGCGGTGTGTCCACATACCTTACAGATAAGCGGCAAACTGATCGCGCCCCACGCCCGTTTTGTCGGTGATGGAAAGCAGCGCCTGCTTCACGCCCGAGAGGGACATGCCGAGCTTGTTGGCGATCTCCTTGTTGCTCATGCCAAAGGCGGCAAGCTTTGCCACCTCGCGCTGCTTTGTGGTCAGCGCGGAGATGATCCTTTTGCCGCGCACCTCGCCGACCAGCGCCGACCACCCCTCGTTATATGTCTTATAGAGCTTTTTGACCTCGCTCCACGCCGTGGGATCAAGCAAAGAGAGTCGCTGCTCCATAAGGGAGCCCAGAGCGCGGCAGTATTCGGCAAGCACGCCGTAAAGCCGATCCGGCAGGGCAAGGGTAAGCGCGCGGTCGATGTGGCGGACGGCGTCCTCCTCCTTTCCGCAGTTATGGTAAACGGCGGCGCACGTGAGGCGCAGATAGATCTCGGACATCACGGTATTCTTTTCGTTCGCCCAGCAGATCATCGGCTCGATGGTATAGGGAACCGAGGACATCACGTAAAGACCTTCCGCGCCTTGCAGCTTCAGCGTGCCCGTAGCAACGGCATACGCGATGGCATATAAAAATTTGGCATAATAGACCTTGGCGGCGGGGTAGGAATCCTTGTGCAGCGGCTCAAAGCAGCCGATCTGGAACCATTTGGGGAAGCTTTGCACGTTGTAGAGCATAATATCCACCGCGCTGATGGCAACCTGCATGGTGTCGCGGTCAAAGTCGCTTTTGGCGGGGGCTTCGGCAATATGGATCTTGGCGCGCCGCCACATATCGATGTCGCCCTTCCAGATGGCGCACATGGCAAGCAGCATGCCCGCGGAAAGCACGGCATAAAAGCCCGAGTGCTTGGAAAGCAGATAGTTTGCGCTCTCATAAACGCGGTCGATCTCACCGCGAGAGTAAGCCACCTCCGCCTCAAACAGCACCTGCGCCTCGTGGTGATAGGCAAGCCCCGCCCCCACCTCGTCGGCGGTGCCGGGCGTGTGGTAAAGATCGCTCATATAGAGAAAGGGCGTTTTGCGGGGCAGGGGCATGTCGCGGTCGAGCGAGGCTCTGCCTGCCTTCGTTCTGCCGTCCACGGGCTTTTTTGCGTTTTTGGGGATCATCCAGGCACGCCCAAGGCGTGTGGCGCCCTCGATCCTGCCGCCCGCGCATAACAGCTGAACACTGCGCGACGAGATTCCCCATTTTTTTGCGATCTCATCAATGCTAATATATTCCATTTTTCCTCCATAGCCATTTTTATGCTTCGCAATAGCGAAAGATATACATTTCGCAATTACGAAATGTATTATACAATACCGCGGAAATTTTGTCAAGCGCCGCGCGTAAGCGGATAAGACAAAACCCAAAGAACCTCTTCTTGCCGACTGTCGTATATGCTTGTCGAAAATACGCATATAATGGAATGGAGCTTCACCAAAAATTGTAAAGGAGGAATGAAGATGAGTCAGTATGATCCATTTATGAGAAGTGCCGATAATCCTTGTTTTGGACGCGATCCGAAAGGCTGCCGCAGCCGCAGGGGATGCGATGACGATAAAGATCAAAATAAGCCGTGTGCGGTTTGCCCGCCCGGTCCAAGAGGGCCGATGGGTCCCCGAGGACCGCAAGGGCAAAGAGGCGAGATCGGTCCCGTGGGACCGCGAGGCCCTGCCGGGGAAAGGGGCTTTACGGGCGCGCCCGGGCCCATCGGTGAAACAGGCCCCGCAGGTCCGCAGGGCCCCATTGGTGAAAGAGGTCCCGTAGGTCCGCAAGGCCCTGTCGGCGCAACGGGTGCGATCGGTCCACGAGGACCGATTGGCCCCCAAGGTCCCATCGGCGAAACAGGCCCCGCAGGCCCACAAGGTCCCATCGGCGAAACAGGTCCCGCAGGACCCCAAGGTCCTATCGGCGTAACGGGTCCCGCAGGACCCCAAGGTCCGCAGGGAATTCCCGGTGGCGTGCTGAGCTATGCCGATTTTTACGCCCTGATGCCGCCCGACAATGCGGCAACGGTGGCGCCCGGCACCGATGTCAGCTTTCCGAAAAACGGCGCGATCGCCAACACGAATATCGGTCGGCTGGGTCCCGATTCCTTCAACCTTGGCCCTATCGGCACCTATCAGATCCTGTTTCAGGTCGGTGCGACCGAGGCGGGGCAGCTGATTTTGACCCTCAATGGCGAGGACCTGCCCGAAACGGTTGTCGGGCGCGCCACGGGCACGTCGCAGATCACAGGTCTGTCGCTTGTGACAACCACCACGGTCAATTCGGTTCTCACGGTTCGCAATCCCGCAGGGAACGCCGCCGCACTCACCATTACCCCGCTTGCCGGTGGAACGCGCCCTGTTTCCGCGCATCTCGTGATCACACAGCTCGGCTAAACCAAAATCCCTCGGGGAATGCATTCCCCGAGGGATTATTAACATTTGCTTTCGATTTTCCCTCGTCCCTCCTCGTCACAGCTTTTTGCATAAAACAACTCCATTTGCGCATAAAGCGTGGCATTTTAAGAAAAACCTTTGGAAAAGTGATAGAAAACTGATAGAAAAAAATACGAACCGAAACGTCACCGTTTCGTTAGGCAAGAGGGACAAATCCGAACTCGCCCTGAAGCCTGAATTTTCAGAGCTTTCGGCACTTGCCTCGCTTGCAAAGTCCGCACTTGGCGGCACTCGGCATGCACCAAAATCATCTTAAAATTAAGGCTTGAGGGTCTTTGAGTTTTAGAAGAGCAAATATTTAGGATAGGCAAGACAAATTTTCGAAGCAATATGCGGATATTGCGAGGAAATTTATCGAAGTATATACAAATATTTGCCTTATAAAACCGGGTTCGGATCTGTCCCTCTTGCCTAATTTTTTGCTTCTGAAACGCGATGGATATGCTTCGTGCCGACCGTTGTATTTCGGTAAACTCTCTTGAAGCAAAAGTTCCGTTCGGTGATTTGGATTTTGTCAGATACATTATGAGTATTGACCCCGAATTGAAGCTGAACAAGTACGGAAAAGGAAAAATATCTCTTACGCCACGCCTTTGAGAACGGCGATTATCTTCCCGATTCGATTTTGTGGCGAGAGAAGGCAGCATTCTCGGATGCGGTAGGACAC
>JAGAMJ010000072.1 GCA_017624795.1 Clostridia bacterium | reverse complement strand
GTAAGCCGAAGAACGCTGAAACGCTCGACTGTGATAGCGCTGGGACTTGTTGCGGTCTTTCTTTTTCTTGCTTTTCGCATTTTTGCGATCCAGGTCTTTGACTTTGCGCGGTATCAGAAAAAGGTGATCGATCAATTGACGACCGAATCACCCGTTCCCGCCAAAAGGGGTGAGATATTGGACGCCGCCGGCAGAGTGCTTGCCACAAGCAAAACGGTGTACCGCGTTTCGATCTTTCCAAACGTGATCGCCCGCGCCGAAAACGCCGAGCAAGCCGCCGCCCTGATCGCCAACGGCCTTTCCTTGATCGTTGAGGGGTTGGAGAAGCAGAGCGTCTTGGATCACATCGCTCACACAGCGGAGTTGGAGCGTACCGTCGTGCGCCAGACCGATACCGAAACGGCAAACAGGATCCTTGCCTTTATCGGTGAGCACGATCTGCACGAGATGCTGACGGTGGAGGCGGTCAGCACGCGCTATTATCCTTACGGCTCACTTGCCTCGCATTTGCTTGGCTTTACAGGTAGTGACGGTCAGGGGCTTTATGGGCTTGAACTGCAATATGACAGCGTGCTGGCAGGGCAAAACGGCTCTTACATCACAGCGCGCGATTCTACGGGAAATGCCTTACCGACACCCTATGAGGCGTACGTTCCCGCGACCGACGGTTATACACTGCATACCACGATCGATGCTTATATTCAATCGAGTTTGGAGGAGCAGCTGGAAAAAACAATGATCGAATCGGGGGCTGCCAACCGCGTGTGCGGCATCGTGATGGACGTGAATACGGGGGCGATCCTCGCTATGGCAACGGGTCCCTCGTTTGATCTCAACGATCCTTTTTCCTTAAACTCGGCATCTGCCGCGCAGCTTGCGGCGCTGGGGTATGCCGAGGGCAGTGAGGCATACAAAAACGCGAAAAGCCAATTGCTGCTGGAAACCTGGTCCAATAAGGCGGTGACTGAGATCTATATGCCCGGCTCTACCTTCAAGACCTTGACCTGTTCTGCGGTGTTGGAGGAAAAAGCGGTCACAAATCTCAATGAAAGCTTCTTTTGCAGCGGTTGTATGTCGGTCGCCGACCGTCTGATCTATTGTCACAAGGTGGGCGGACACGGCAGTTTAACCTTTACCGAGGGGCTGCAAAACTCCTGTAATCCCGTTATGATGACGATCGCGGCGCGCCTTGGCTGCGACTGCTTTTATCAATATGTGCGCGCTTTTGGTTTGCTTGAAAAAACGGGGATCGATCTGCCCGGTGAGGGCAATTCGATCTTTCACGCCGCTTCAAAATTCAGTGAGCTGGATCTTGCCACCGCCTCCTTTGGGCAAAACTTTAAGGTTTCGATCCTGCAAATGATCACGGCAGTCAGCGCCGTGGCAAACGGGGGAGAGCTGCTTACACCCTACGTGGTAGAGAGTATGAGCGATGCGGACGGCAACGTCGTTTACACGCACGAAAGAAACGTGCGGCGAACGGTCATCAGCGAGCAGACCTCAAAGACCATATCCGAGATCCTTGCGGGGGGCGTTGCAGGCGACGGTGGCGCAAAAAACGCCTATGTCGCGGGCTACCGTGTGGCAGCCAAGACAGGCACCTCGGAAAAGATCGGTGACGATCGCAGCGCCCGTATCGGCTCCTGTGTGGCATACGCGCCTGCCGATCAACCGGAGGTGGCGGTGATCATCGTTGTCGATGAGCCCACTGACGGCAGTCGATACGGCAGTGTGGTGGCTGCGCCGTACGTGGCGGGCGTTATTAAAGATATTTTACCCTATATGGGGGTAGAGGCCGTATACACCGAGGAGGAAGAAAAGAATTTGACCTTGACCGTGCCGAACTGTATCGGTTGGAGTCGAGAGGAGGCGGCGCGTGTTCTGGACCGATCTGGATTCAGCTATTCCTTTGTGGGGGACGGAGATACCGTTACGGCACAAACGCCCGAGGTCGGCAGCAGCGTCGAGCGCACGGGTGCCACGGTAGTGCTTACGATGGGTGAAGGGCGCGCCGGCAGCGTTATTTTGCCCGAGCTTGTGGGCATGAGTGCCTCGGCGGCAAACCGTACCCTGATCGATCTTGGCCTGAATGTTGCCATTGATGGCGCAAAAGACTCGCTCAAAGCCGACAAAACTGTGATCGGGCAATCTCTGCCCTCGGGGAGCGAAGTGTCGAAGGGTACTGTGATCACGCTGCGCTTTTCATATGATGAAATGATCGAATAGGAGGGAGCGCTATGTATTTAAGGCAGCTTTTTGAGCTGGCGGGATATGATTTGCCTGCTCACATTACCGATCGAGAGGTCACCGGTATTTCGTCGGATTCTCGTACCTTGAAAAAGGGAAATATCTTCGTGGCGATACAGGGACTTTCCAGTGACGGATCATGCTTTGTCGGCGCGGCGCTTGCCCGTGGAGCTTCCTTTGTCGTATGTGAGCGAGGGCTCGTTGGGGTAGAGGCGCTTGTCGTTGAAAACGCCCGCGTGGCGCTTGCCCGCCTCTTTGACGCATGGTATGCACACCCCGCAAAGGAACTTTCCCTGATCGGCATTACGGGCACCAATGGCAAGACCTCAACGGCATATATGCTGTATGCCATATTGCGGCACAGCGGCTTTTCCTGTGGGCTGATCGGCACAGTGGAGTGCCGTTTGAACGACCGTGTTCTGATCGTTCAAAACGACGATCGGCTTGCCAATATGACCACTCCCGATCCCGCGCAGCTCTATGCGCTTTTGGCGCAGATGAGAGATGGGGGAGCGAAATATGTAGTAATGGAGGTCACCTCACACGCGCTGACCTTTTCAAAAACGGCGCCGTTGCGCTTTGAGCGGGCGATCTTTACCAATCTCACGCCCGATCATCTGGATCTGCACGGCGATATGGAGGCGTACTTTGCCGAGAAGCGGAAGCTGTTCAACGCTTGCGACGGTGCCGTGATCTCCTGCACGACACCTTACGGTGAACGCCTTGCGGATAGCTTGGAGCTGCCCTTGTGGCGTTTAGACGGCGAGAGCTTGCGTGATACCGTCCAAAGGGGAAAAGAGGGCGTCAGCTTTACGCTCTCACCCGCGGGGCGAGAGGAGCTTCGCATTGATCTGCCCGTTCCGGGAAGCTTTTCGATCGAAAACGGCGCGCTTGCGGCGATGACGGCGCTCACGCTTGGCGTGAAGCCGTCGGCGGTCCAAAAGGCACTTGCAAGCTTTTCGGGCGTCAGGGGGCGAATGGAGCGCATCGGGGAAAACCCCTTTGGCATTTCGGTTTTTCTTGATTACGCGCACACGCCTGACGCGTTGGAAAAGCTGTTGCGGACGGTGCGGGATTTTTGCACCCAAAACGAGCGCGTGATCCTGCTGTTCGGCTGTGGTGGTGACAGGGATCGCGGCAAGCGCGCCGAAATGGGCAGGATCGCCTCTCGCCTTGCCGATATGGTGATCCTGACCTCGGATAATTGCCGCAGTGAGCCGCCGGAGCAGATCCTGCGCGACATCTTGAAGGGGATCGATAAGGAAAAGCCCTATCAGGTCCTGCCTGACCGTCGCGCAGCGATCGAATACGCGGTCAAAAACGCCCGCTGCGGCGATGTTTTACTGCTTGCCGGTAAAGGGCACGAGGAATATGAGATCCGCGGCAGAGAACGGCTTATTTTCAGCGAGAGAGATATCGTTGCCGCCTGCTTGGCACAGCGAATGGAGCGCGCGGCAGATGCGGATTGAGCTTTGCGATATGCTGCGGGTGCCAGCCGCGCTGGCAAAAGCCATGCAAGTGCAGCTTTTCGATACAAGCGATACCTTTGGGGAAGCCGTTGGGATCGGCGGGATCGCGACCGATTCGCGCGAGGTGGAGCCGGGCGATCTTTTCGTCGCCCTTCGCGGCGAGCACGCGGACGGCGCCGTGTATTTGTATGACGCGCTTTCAAGGGGTGCCGTTGCTTTGTTGACCGACAGGGCGGCACCGATGCCAAAAGATCGCTTTTTGCACTTTATAGCGCAGGATCCCGTCGATGCGTTGCTGCGTGCCGCCGCGTGGCGGCGCCGACAAAGCGATGCTTTTGTGATCGCCGTTGGGGGCAGCACGGGAAAGACCACGACCAAGGAGGCACTTTCCACCTTGCTCAAAGAGGGAGGTGCCGTAGCGAATACCGTGGGGAATTATAACAGCACGCTCGGGCTGCCGTTGTCGGTTCTTTCTTTTCGCGAGGGGTGTCGCTTTTGGGTGGTGGAGATCGGCATCAATCACGTGGGCGAGATGGAAAAAATGGCGCAGACGCTTTTGCCCGACCTTGCGATCCTGACCAACGTGGGAACGGCGCATATCGGGCACTTTGGCGATTTTTCAACGCTTCTTTGTGAGAAAGGGAAGATCGCGTCACACCTTTCAAAAAGGGGGCTGCTGCTTGCCCCGAGCGAGCTGCCGTTCAAAGCATTCCCGTGTCCGCGCGATCGTATCAGGCGCGTTGGAAACGGCAGAAATGTGGATTTTTATATGGAAAATGTTGCTATGAGTGAAAAGGGAGTCAAGGGCGATTTGATCTGCCCCGATCGGGTCATAACTAATCTTGATTGGTCTGTTCCGGGGACGGTCGGACTCACAACGCTCACGACAGTTGCCGCGGCGGCAGCGCTTTGCGGCTGCGGCGATGATACGATACGAAACGGGCTTGAAAGGGCATCGGTGCAAACGCCGCGCCTGCGTACCTTTATGATCGGGGAACGGCTTGTGATAGACGATACCTACAACGCCTCGCCCGAATCGGTCGCGGGTGCGCTTGAGGTCTTGAAATATCGCGCGGGCACTCGCCCGCGTGTCGCCGTGCTTGGCGATATGCTGGAGCTTGGAACGCACAGTGAGATCCTGCATAAAACGGTGGGTGAGGCAGCTGTTCGATCGGGGATCTCTATGCTTTTTACATTTGGCAGCAAGGCGCTGCAAATCGCAAGGAGCGCCGCGTCGTGCGGTATGCCGTCGGGCGCGATATTTTCCTTTGAGGAAACAGAAAAAAACGCTCTTGCAAGGGCGATCCGCTGTCACGCGCCGCACGATGCCGCGATCCTGTTCAAGGCGTCCGGTAAGATGCGGCTTTGCGAGATCGTTGAAATGATAAGGAGGTCGGATCATCTTGAATGTTGAGATCTTGTATACCGTTTCGGCACTTTTTGTGCTTGTCTTTGCGCTGACCGTCGTTTTTTCACGCCTGCTGATCCCAGTCTTGCGCCGCCATCGGGCGGGGCAGCCGATCTTGGAGATCGGCCCCTCCTGGCATCTGTCCAAGGCAGGCACCCCCACGCTTGGGGGACTTGCCTTCATCGCCGGTGTGGGCGGCGCGTTGCTGCTATGTGCCGTTTATTTGCTCTTGACTGACAATACCACGGTGCTTCGCGCCCCGGCGCTGATCTTTGCGTATGCTGTTCTTTGCGGGGCGATCGGTTTTTTTGACGATTACCGCAAGCTTGTCAAAAGAGAAAATCAGGGACTCACCGCACCGCAAAAATATCTGTTGCAGCTGCTTGCTTCCGCGCTTTTTTTGTTTGTGGTGCGTGTGATGCTGCAAACCGACAC
The DNA here is from genome assembly GCA_017624795.1 of Clostridia bacterium. Lineage (GTDB taxonomy): Bacteria > Bacillota > Clostridia > Oscillospirales > CAG-272 > Firm-07. The sequence continues at coordinate 6,152 of JAGAMJ010000072.1, read as the reverse complement.
CTCGGTCGCGTTGCCATTCAGCGACGCGTCCTTGGAGCTTGGTATCTTTTACTATCCCTTGGCGCTGCTGTATCTGACGGGGCTTGTAAACGCCCTGAATCTCACCGACGGTGTGGACGGGCTGCTTTCCTCGACCGTTGCCGTTGTAGCCGCCTTTTTCTTGCTTTGGGGATATAGCGAGGGGAAAGGGACGGTGATGATCGTGGGAGGTGTGCTGCTGGGGGCAACGCTTGGCTTTCTTTGCTTTAACGCGCACCCGGCCAAGGTCTTTATGGGTGATACGGGATCGCTCTTTTTCGGGGGAATGGTATCGGCTGTCGGGATCGTGACGGAGCACCCGTTGCTGATATTGCTTTCCTGTGGGGTGTTTGTGATCGAGGCGGGATCGGTCATTTTACAGGTGATCTACTTTAAGCTCTCGCACGGAAAGCGTCTGTTTCGAATGGCGCCGCTGCATCACCATTTTGAAAAATGCGGTTGGAGCGAGTGGCGCGTGGTAGGTGTTTTCTCGGCATTCGGTGCGCTCTTTGCCGCCGTATCGCTTATGGGGAGGTGAAAGTAAGTGCAAAGCTCGGTTGGTTGGCGCCGACTGTTTTTCTCTGCACGGGGAGGGGATCGGAAGGCACGCGGGGGAACACCGGATACGGTTTTTCTGCTGCTGGTGCTTTTGATGCTTGTGTGCGGCACCGTGATGTCTTACAGCGCAAGTGCGGTGTACGGCGAGCAATTTTATAATGACAGCACCTATTTTTTGAAGCGTTATGTTCTGTTCGCGTTGCTTTCGGTTTGCCTGACCGTCCCCTTCGTGCTTTTCGCAAAGCCCGCTTTTTTTCGTGCCTTTGCCGTTTTTCTTTACAGCGCATCACTGTTTTTGCTGATCCTTGTGCTGCTCATCGGCACGGTCGGGGGTGGCGCGCAGCGCTGGCTGGTGCTGGGGCCCTTAACCTTGCAGCCCTCCGAGGTCGCAAAGCTCGGGCTTGTACTGATGCTCGCGCTTGTGATGAGCAAATACGAGGATAAGATCACCTCGCAAAAAAAGCGGGGTGGCAGCATTCGCTACGGCGTGCTGCTGCCGGGTGCGCTGATCGGTGCAATCTGCTTGCTGGTCGCGGCGGAGAAGCACATTTCGGGGCTTTTGATCATCGGTATGCTTGGGGTATTCGTGATGTTTCTTGGCGGCACGCGGCTGCGCTATCTTGCGTTTATGGCGATCGCGGTAGCGGCGGCGGGGACGCTGCTGGTGCTGGTTTCCAGCTACGCGCAGGTACGCGTGGACACGTGGTTACATATCGAGCAGGTCGATCCGCTTGGCTCTGCGTGGCAGACCTTGCAGGGACTTTATGCGATCGGCTCGGGGGGGCTGTTTGGGCTTGGACTTGGTAAGGGGCGGCAAAAGCACGGCTACGTTTCGCAGCCGCAAAACGACTTCATTTTCACCGTGATCTGCGAGGAGCTTGGCTTCTTTGGCGCGTTTTTGATCCTTTTACTTTTCTTGTTGCTGGTTTTGCGCGGCTTTCGGATCGCCTCGCACGCACCCGACCGATTCAGCGCGCTTGTAGTCTATGGCATATCCTTAAAGCTTGCCCTGCAAACTGTACTTAACGTGGCGGTGGTGACCAATTCCATGCCGAATACGGGGGTATCCCTTCCGTTTTTCAGCTCTGGTGGCACCTTTCTTGCCATGCAGATTTTTGAAATGGGGATCGTGCTGGCGATATCTCGTTACAGCACGCAAAAGCGTTGACATGAAGATGATCGTAAGCTGCGGCGGCACGGGCGGACACATCACACCTGCCCTTGCGCTCGCCGATACCGTAAAATGCAACGAGCCGCGCGCCGAGATCCTGTTTGTGGGGAGCGAGCGCGGCATGGAAAACACCCTGGTGAAAGATGCGGGCTATGCCATCGAAGCACTTCGGGTAGAGGGGATCTCACGTCGCATTTCGCTCACAAATCTTCGGGCATTGTACCGCGCAGGCAAAGCGGTGGGGCAGGCAAAGCGCCTGATCCAAGAATTTTCGCCCGATATCGTGATCGGAACGGGCGGCTATGCCTGTTACCCGACCTTGCGCGCTGCGGCGCTTCTGGGGGTGCCCTGTGCCGTGCACGAGTCCAATGCCGTGCCGGGGCTTGCCGTGCGTCGCCTTGCCGCCAAGGTGGATCGGGTCTGGCTGAATTTTGAAGCCGCAAAAGACGGGCTGCCCCAATCGGCAAGCACGCTTGTCGTCGGCAATCCCTTGCCGATCGACAGCAGACGGGGCGGGGGAGCGCTGCGCCTGCCGTCGGGTTGCCGCCGTATGGTGCTGTCGTTTGGCGGGAGCTTGGGCGCAAGGGAGCTCAACCGCGCCGTGCTTGACCTGATGGAGCGCGAACGGGGGCTTGCAGACGTCTATCACTGCCACGCGACGGGCAAGCGCGAGTACGATGCCTTCCTTGCCGAATTTTCGGCGCGAGGGCTGACAAAATGTCCGAATTTGGAGGTTTTGCCTTATATCAACGATATGCCGCGCCGTATGGCGGCGGCAGACGTGGTGATCAGCCGCGCGGGGGCGATGAGCATCAGCGAGATCGCCGCCGCCTCACGCGCTGCGGTGCTGATCCCGTCCCCCAACGTCACGGGCGATCATCAGTATAAAAACGCCAAAATGCTTGCGGATGCAGGCGCCGCTTACCTCGTCACGGAGGATCGCCTCGCGGACGGGGAATTGACCAAAGCGGTGTTGTCGCTTTTGGCGTCCGAGGAAAAGCGGCGGGCGCTTGCAAGCGCCGTCGGCGCGTTCGCGCGTCCCGATGCCAATCGCTTGATCTTACAGGATATCCGCAAACTCGCAAAGAAATAAAAAAGGTCGCGTACTGCCGAAAGCAAGGAAAAAACAGCGTTTTTTCCAAAAGGCGGTCGCGACCTGTCTTTTTCTTTTTTGAAAATATTTATAAAAAGTCTTGAAAAACGGCGAAAAGTATATTAAAATAAAATAGATAAAGTATTCGTAATTTTGCGGCGCTTGCCGCGTGTGTAAAAAACGGAGGATTACATCATGACCTTTGAACCCGATAATAATTTTGAAAGCGGCGTCGTCATTCGCGTTATTGGCGTTGGCGGCGGCGGCAACAATGCCGTCAACCGTATGATCGCGGCAAATATCCGCGGTGTTGAATTCGTCGCGGTGAATACCGACCGTCAAGCGTTGCGTAAATCCGATGCACCGACACAAATGGTCATCGGCGAAAAGATCACCCGTGGCTTTGGTGCGGGTGCCAATCCCGAGATCGGCGCACGCTCTGCCGAGGAGTCGATCGACGAGATCAGACGCGCGCTCAGCGGCGCGGATATGGTGTTCGTCACGGCAGGCATGGGCGGCGGAACCGGTACGGGTGCGGCTCCCATCGTCGCGCGTCTTGCACACGAAATGGGCATTTTGACCATCGGCATCGTCACCAAGCCCTTTTCGTTTGAAGGCAAGCGCCGTATGGAGCAAGCGGAGCGCGGCATCAAGGAGCTTCGCCAATACGTCGACTCACTCGTGATCATTCCCAACGAGAAGCTCAAAGAGGTGTCCGATACCCGCATCACGCTGGGCAACGCCTTTGAGATCGCCGACGACGTTCTGCGCCGCGGCGTGCAAAGCATTTCCGAGCTGATCAATGCCCCCGGATTTATCAATCTTGATTTTGCCGATGTCACTTCGGTTATGAAGAATGCGGGCTACGCTCATATGGGCGTCGGCGGTGCTACGGGTGCCGACAAGGCAGAGCTTGCCGCAAAGGCGGCGATCTCCAGCCCGTTGCTTGAAACCTCGATCCACGGCGCGCGCGGTATCCTGATCAGCATCACCGCCTCTCACGACGTGGGGTTGGAGGACGTGGATCTTGCTTCCACTATGATCTCCAAGCACGCACACCCCGATGCCAACGTCATCTGGGGACTTGCGTTTGATGATTCTCTTGACGACGAAATGCGCGTGACCATTATCGCCACGGGCTTTGAAAACAAAGAGGATCCCGATATTGCCCTCAAAGAGGTACAGCGCGAAACGATCGCCCCTGTCGATGCAGCACCCGTGTTTGAAGCACCTCGCGAGGAGCCCGTCGCTGAGTCTGCCGCCGAACCTGTCGAAGCAGCTCCCGTTGCCGAGCCGGTCGTCGAGCCGGCCCCTGCCGTTCACGCTCCGAAATACGACACCGCGGGTGAGGATTCTTCGATCTCCGAGGACGATTTCGACACGATCATGAGTATATTCAAAAACCGCGCCCGTAGGGACAGTAACCGTTAAAATTGCGCGATACTTCGCTTCCACTTCCAATGCTCGGCTCGGAGTAGGTTACTACACCGTCGCCTGCGCGTTTCGGTGAATATTTGCGTCTTTGCTTTACAAAGTGATGTCGTTTAGACATCAAGCAAATTTCAATCCTCGTCGCAGACGAGGTGGATGCACATTGTCTCACTCAATTTTAATCGGTTACCTTAATACCATTAAATTGAGTGATGCTTCAAAAAATAAAAATTGCCGCAAATGCATTTCGCATTTGCGGCAATTTTTTGATTGTGATTATTTCAACTGATCTTCAAGCAGGGAAGCGGCACTTGCAAGTGCTTCGTCTACCTTATCAGCGTCCTTGCCGCCTGCCATAGCGTTGTCGGGGCGTCCGCCGCCCTTACCGCCCGTAATAGCGGCAACAGCGCCAACCAGCTTGCCCGCGTGTGCGCCTTGGGCAACGGCGTCCTTGCCCGCAACGGCAAGGAATTTCACGTCTGCGCCGTTCACGGCGGCGATCACGGCAACGGTATCGGGGCAGCTTGCCTTGATATCGTCCGCAAGACTGCGAGCCACGTCAAGCTGCATCGCGTCAAAGCGTACGGCGGCAAGCTTTACGCTGCCAACGGCAACGGCTGCCTTCAGGACCTCGTCCTTTTTAGAGCCGGCAAGCTTTGCGTTGAGCGCGTCCAGCTCGCGGTGCATCGATTTCAGCTCGTCTTGAAGCTGTGCCGCGCGCTTGGCGACGTCAGCCACGTTCTGTGCTTTCAACGTATCTGCGGTGCAGGAGAGCAGCTGCTCCTTGCTTTCCAGCAAGCGAAGCACGCCAAAGCCGGTGCATGCCTCAATACGGCGCACGCCCGCGGCAACGGAGGTTTCGGAAACGATCTTGAAAAGTCCGATGCGGGCGGTGTTATCCATGTGTGTACCGCCGCAAAGCTCGGTAGAGAAGTTACCCATACGGACGACGCGAACCGTCTTGCCGTATTTCTCGCCGAACAGCGCCATCGCGCCAAGCTTTTTGGCGTCATCAAGGGGCATTTCGGTCATCGTAATGGGCAGGCCTGCGAAAATATGTGCGTTGACAAGCGCTTCGACCTTGGCGATCTCCTCGGCGGTCAGCGCTGCGAAATGTGTAAAGTCAAAGCGGCATTTTTTCTCGTCGACAAGCGAGCCCGCCTGCTCCACGTGAGAGCCAAGCACGGTACGCAGAGCCGCTTGCAGCAAGTGCGCGACCGAGTGATTGCGCGCGATCGCCTCGCGGTAGCCGCTGTCGATACGGGCACAGACCTTGTCGCCGACCTTCAGACTGCCCGATACAACGGTGCAAAGGTGCAGATAGATGCCGTCGGTCTTCTTGGTGTCGCGTACATTCATCAGAAGCGTGGGGGAGGACAGTGTACCGCGGTCGCCCACCTGACCGCCGCCCTCACCGTAAAATACGGTCTTGTTCAAAATCACGGTGCAGTCGCCCTCGTTCACCTCATTCACGGCGCGAGTGCCTTCCTCGTCCTCAACGATGATGGCAAGCACCTCGGCGTCGTCGGTGCGGTGACTGTCGTAGCCGCGGAAGGCGGTCTGCGGCAGATCGCCAAGCAAGGACTTAGTGGCGTTATCCCAGCCGCTGACGTTACCGCGTGCGGCACGGGCGCGCTCACGCTGATCCTTCATCAGCTTCTTAAAGGTTTCCTCGTCGATGTTCAAATGGTTCTCGGCAAGGATCTCTTTGGTCAGGTCAAGCGGGAAGCCAAAGGTATCGTAAAGCTTGAAGGCGTCCTCACCGGAAAGCTCCTTTTTGCCGTTTTTGATGGCATCACGGATCATATTTGAAAGAATGGAAAGCCCTGCGTCGATGGTGGCGTCAAAGCGCTCCTCCTCCATGGAAATGACTTTCAAAAT
>JAGAMJ010000071.1 GCA_017624795.1 Clostridia bacterium | reverse complement strand
GTGCCACCATGCTCAGAACTTACCAGCCCAAAAAGCGTCAGAGAAAGAAGGAGCACGGTTTCAGAAAGAGAATGAGAACTGCTGACGGCAGAAACGTTCTTAAAAGAAGACGTGCGAAAGGCAGAAAGAGACTTACCTATTGATCTCTTTCCCGACATAGCAAAGCGACCGATGACGTGTGTGTTTAATCCCACTCATCGGTCGCTTTTCTAAAATCCTTGAAGAAAACAAGCGGCTCACCATCTCGTTGCTTTTGAGAATGTAGCGGCTTTCGTGCGAGACCCCGCTCGCCCTAAAGGCTCGCGATTTTGCTACGCAAAATTTCGGCTTCGCTCAGGGTGACGCACTTGCGCGTTCGCGTCATTCTGAGCGGAGCAAACATGCTGGTGGCATGTTTGCGTAGTCGAACTTTCAAAAACGTGCAACAAATTGCTCGTTTTTGAAAGCAAAACCGCACAGCGGTTTTGGAATCTCGCGGTAAAAAGCACTTCAATGTGAGTTGTTTACCCATCAAACGATCTGCAAAAAACACAAAAAACTGACGGAAGTAAAGACAGGAACATGAAAAATTACGCGATCAAGGAGCATCATTTATACAATAAGGCCTTTGCCAAGGGGCAGCGCGCCGTGGGGCGGCTGGTGGCGGTGTACGTATTAAAGGACTACGCCGCGCGTCGTCTGCGTGACGCGAACCCAAGAAAAGAGTACCTCAACCGTGTGGGGCTTTCGGTCGGCAAAAAGATCGGGGGTGCCGTTCAGCGCAACCGCGCCAAGCGCTTGCTGCGCGAGGGCTACCGCGCCGTGAAGGCGGCGGGCGTCAAAACGGGCTTTTTGGTGGTGCTGGCGGCAAGGGAGGAGATCAAGGGCAAAAAGGCGCAGGACGTGCAGCGCGAAATGTTGAAGCTGTTCTGCCGACTTGATATGATCTCTGAGGAAACGGTATGAAATATCTTTGCATCGCGTTGATCAAATTTTACAGAAAATTTCTCTCGCCCTTGAAGCGGCGCGGGTGCTGTCGGTTCGTGCCGACCTGCTCGCAATACGCATTGGAGGCGTTCCAGAAGCGCGGCTTTTTCGTCGGCATGATCTTGACGGTGTGGCGTGTGCTTCGGTGCAATCCTTACTGTGCCGGGGGCTATGATCCCGTTCCCGAAACGGGACTGCGCTATCGCGGAACAAGAGAGATCCCCATTGACACCGACTGCGACTGCGGTCACGGGGCAGATCACCCCACGCAAAACGATCCTTGCCGGGAAGACGACGGCAAAGGCGACGGACAGGCCGTTCGCCGCGATCAAACTGCGTCTTATGAGGAGGGCAACGGAGCGAACGGGCTCTGATCGGTTCTCTATCCATCGAAAGGATAAAAATCAATGAAAAACAAGAAAACCATGAAACGGGTCGGATTTTTGGCTTTTGTGGTGTTGCTTTTGTGTGCGACCTTGGTGTCCTGCGGCGGCAGTGGCTCCACGATCAATTCCACCTGGACGGCAGCCGATGCCGATGCGCAGATCTACTTTTCCCGTATCCTGCCCCAGAGTGACGAGGCCCGCGAAAAATTCATTGCCGCATCCCGTGGCTACAACATGAGCGCCGAGGGCTTTGACGACAGCAAGGTCGAGCTTGGCGTGGTGCTGCCCGTGGACGTTGAGGCGGCAAAGCTTGCACTCGATCTGGTGAAGCCCACCGACGATGCATCTGTTTTGAAATTTAACGAGTTCCGCGATGCGCTGACCGCTGAGCAGGTCATCGAGATCGTCAACCGCATGAAAGCCGTCAACACCGTTGACCTCACCGTAAAGACCAATCCTTTGGTCTGGATCGGTAAGTTTTTAGGGCTGTTTGGCAACTACGTGCTTGCACTTTTCGTGTTTGCCATCATCATCGAGCTGCTGCTGCTCTACTTCGGTATCCGTCAGCAGAAGAATTCGATCAAGCAAGCGAAGCTTTCCCCCAAGGAGCGCGCGATCCGCAAAAAGTACGCGGGTAGAAACGACCAGGTGTCGATGCGTAAAATGCAGGAGGAGATCCAGAAGCTGTACCAGGAGGAGGGCTTCAACCCCATGAGCGGTTGCTTGCCTTTGCTCATTCAGATGCCCATCGTCATCGCGCTGTATAACATCGTGATCGACCCCTTGCGCTACGTGCTGGGCAAGGCAGCGGGGCTTTCTGCGGCGCTTTCCACCTTTGCCACCACCTCCCGCGCCGCGGGCGGTCTTGGCGAAACGCTTGCAGGTTCGGGCAAGGGCTCGATCGAGATCCTTTCCGTGCTCAAAAATACCCCCGGCGGGATTGATCATTTGCGCAACTTCTCGTATTTTTCGAATGCGAGCGAGTGTGCCGATCAGCTTGTTAACGTGCAGCTTCCCGACTTCTCCCTGTTTGGAAGACTGAACATGGGGCTTACCCCCTCGTTCAGCCCTGCGGATAAGGTGCAGCTGTGGCTGCTTGCGATCCCTGTGCTGACCTTCGTCGCTTATTTTGCCAGCATGAAGCTGAACCGCAAATTCATGTATCAGCCCGCCGTGCAGGACGCGCAGATGGGCTGCTCCAACAATATGATGGACATCACCATGCCCCTCATGAGCGTGTATATCACCTTCATCACGCCCGCTGCCGTCGGTATCTACTGGATCTTTAAGTGCATCATCGGCGTCGTGAAGCAGTTCGTTTTGCACAAGCTCATGCCTCTGCCCACCTTCACCGAGGAGGACTTCAAGAAGGCGGAAAAGGAAATGAAGGCAAAGAGTAAGGGTAAGCGCGAAACCCTCTACGTTTCGGCGGCGGACGGTGCGAAATACCGCTCGCTTCACCACATTGACGACGATGACGATCTGCCCCCGAGGGGTATGGTCGCGGCACCTGCCACCAAGGACGACGAGGAAGAAGAAGCTCCTGCTGCGGAGCAAGTGCCCAACGACGGTCGCCCCGTTTTGAAGGAAGACCGCAAAAACAGCGAAAAGAAAAAGAAATGAGGAAAAGACAGTGAAAAAGGAAATTACAGTCAGCGCAAAGACCGTTGACGAAGCTGTTGCAAAGGCCGTTTCGGAGCTGGGTGCCCCGAGTGCCGAGGCAATCGAATATACCGTTTTGGAGGAGCCGAAAAAGGGCTTCCTCGGTTTTGGAGCCACCCCCGCCAAGATCACGGCGGCATACACCGTAAAGGGTGCGGACATGGCACTGAATTTCATCAAAGAGCTGGTGGACGGCATGGGCATTGACGCCAAGGTCACCATGGTCGAGCAGGACGGCGAGAACAAGCTGATCCGCGTCGACGGCGAGAGCGCGGGCGTGCTGATCGGTCATCACGGCGACACGCTGGACTCGTTGCAGTATCTTGCAAACCTTGCCGCCAACAAGAAGGTCGCGGGCGAGAAGCGCGAATACTGCCGCATCACCGTGGACGTTGAGAACTACCGTATGAAGCGCGAGGATACGTTGCGCGCGCTTGCGCGCCGTATGGCGGATAAGGTGCTGCGCTACAAAAAGAGCGTGATGTTGGAGCCGATGAACCCCTATGAGCGCCGCATCATTCACTCCGAGGTGCAGAAGATCGGGGGCGTTTCGACCAACTCGATCGGCAGCGAGAACAACCGCAAGGTCGTGCTTTATCTTGACACCGAGGAAAACAACACCTCGGCACCCGAAACCCGTCACGAGGAATTCGGCGAGTTTTAAGAACAAAAGAGAGAAGCGCGGTGCGCTTCTCTCTTTTCGCTTTGCTGGTTTAACACCAAGAAACCTTTGAAATCTGTGTGAAGCAAGATAATAAAGAGGCCCCTTTGTGTAAAGGGGGCTCCCGCGTAGCGGGTGGGGGATTGGTTCTAACGGAGTGCTGATTTACAACCCCTCCGTCTTGCTATGCAAGCCACCGCCCTTTGCACAAGGGAGGCGCTTGGTAGAGCTTCGATGACGGTGTGCTAAATAATAGGATTGTTTCAAATGCTTTGAGATTCTTGATAAAGGAGCAATTATGTTTGATTTTTCCGATACCGTAGCCGCGATTTCCACACCGCGCGGCAAGGGCGGCGTGGCCGTGATCCGCATTTCCGGTGAGGGAACGCGTGCCGTGCTCTCGCGCGTGTTCCGCGCGAAGCAACTGCCCGTGGATAACCCTCGCCGTGCTTGCTTTGGGCAAATTGTGGACGACGCGGGGCAAGTGATCGACGAAGGGCTTGCCCTCTTTTTCCCGTCGCCCGCATCGTTTACGGGCGAGGACGTGGCGGAGATCTCCTGCCACGGCGGCGCGCTGCTGACAGAGAACGTGCTTGCCGCCGTTTTGTCGGCGGGGGCAAGAGGTGCGAGCGCGGGGGAATTTACGCGCCGCGCGCTGCTGAACGGCAAAATGACGCTCTCGTCCGCCGAGGCGCTGGGCGCCTTGCTGGAAGCCAAGACCACGGGGCAGCTCACGCTCGCGCGCGGCGGTATGGTGGGGCGGCTCTCGGCGGCGGTCGGTGAAACCTTCGATCGACTCTCACTTTTGCTTGCCGACGCCTACGCCAAGATCGACTTCCCCGACGAGGATCTTAATACCCTTGGTCGCGAGGAATTCACCGCAGAGCTTGAAAAGGTGCAAAAGAAGGTGGATGCGCTGCTTGCCACCTACCGCACGGGACACGCCGTGGCGGAGG
>JAGAMJ010000070.1 GCA_017624795.1 Clostridia bacterium | reverse complement strand
GTATGGCTTTGGGACGCGCCGCGCAGGAGGGCGACGACGACCTTTCGATCATGGTGACCGAGATCACTCACGCGAAGGGGCAAGCCGAGGAGCTTGGAACTAAAACAGACAGAACGTCTGCATAAACAAGGGGCGGGAGATGCATTTGCATCTCCCGCCCCTTCTCGCACTTTTGAATATGATATAAAATAGAACAAACGTGACGCATTTTTTGGGAAAATCTTGACACGAAGCGCACAAAAGTGGTATACTGAAAAAAACTCTTTTGGCGCTCTTCGCGGGCGTTTGAGGAAAGGACGTAAGATGGATCTTCATACGGTCGGCACGGCGGCGCTTGCCTATCTTGGTGACGCGGTGATCGAATTGATGGTAAGAGAGCGTTTGGTGGCTGCGGGCTATTCCTCGTCCAAGGCGCTCAATGCCCGTGCGCTTGATTTCGTGCGCGCGTCGGCACAGGCACAGGCGATGGAGCGACTGCTCCCGCATCTTGACGAAGAAGAGGACGGCGCGTTCCGCCGCGGACGCAATATCGGACACACCAATACCCCGAAGCGTGCGACGGTCGCCGAATACCGCAACGCTACGGGTATGGAGGCACTGTTTGGCTATCTGCACGCAAAGGGCGCGCATGGGCGCGCGGCAGAGCTGTTCGCAATAGCTTACCCGGATCTTTCGGAAAAGACCTTATAAAAGCGAAAAGATATAAAAGAAAGGAAAACAAAGATGAACCACCCACAAATCAAAATCACCGTAAAGAATTTTGGCACGATGACTGCCGAGCTGTATCCCGAAATGGCACCGTTGACTGTTGCCAATTTTTTGAAGCTGGCAAAGGAAAGCTTCTTTGACGGACTGATCTTCCACCGCGTGATCAGCGGCTTTATGCTGCAAGGCGGCGGCTATAACGAGCAGATGGAGGAAAAGAGAGCCGACGCGATTCGCGGCGAGTTTGCCGCAAACGGCTTTAAGCAGAACACCTTGAAGCACGGCAGAGGCGTGCTTTCCATGGCGCGCACCAACGACCCCAATTCCGCTTCCTCGCAGTTCTTCATCATGCACGCGCCTGCCCCCTATCTGGACGGACAGTATGCGGCATTCGGCAAGGTGATCGAGGGCGAAGATGTGATCGATCAGATCGCCAATGTGCCAACGGGCAATTACGGCTGGTATATGCAGGACGTCCCGATGGATCCCGTTGTTATTGAGAAATTGGAAATCATATCGGAATAATCTCTTAAAATTGGAATATTAATAACAAAAATTGGAAAATTTATTGCAAAAATAAGAAAAGGCGTAACGAACCTGTATAGCAGGTCGTTTGCGCCTTTTCATTTTGCTTTGTCAGGTGTTTTGCTCCGCGTTTTCCGCTTCCTTCCTTTTTGCCGAATGTGGTGCGAGATCCACGGGGTAAAAGCCGTCGATCCTGCCGCGCTGGATCGCACCGAAAATGCGGTAGCGCAGCCCGGGGCTGTGCTTTTCCATTTCCATTAAAAATCGGTTGACCTCTGTGCGTTCGGTGTTGTTGTCGGCAGGGCAAGGGGATTTATAGACGGGGAGGTTATTTTTGTTGGTGAAATAGACGACTGATCTTTCAGGCATATAGAGCAGCGGTCGAATGACGCGCACACCCACACGTGAAAGCTCGGATACGGGCTGAAAGCAGCCGATGCGCCCCTCATAAAAAAGATTGAGCATAAAGGTGTCAATGACGTCGTCCTGATGATGCCCCAGGGCAACCACGTTGCAGCCAAGCTCCTTTGCGGTGTTGTGCAGCACCCCTCGCCGCATTTTTGAGCAAAGCGCGCAGGGGCTTTTTTCCTTCCTTATGTTAAAAATGATATCGTAAATATCGGTCTTGACCACGTGATAGGGGACGTTCAGCTCGCGGCAAAATGCCGCGATCGCCGAAAAGTCGCTGCCGCCCTCAAAGCCCATATCGACGGTGATGGCGACCACCTCAAAGGGGTTGGGGTAAAAGCGGCGCAAGCCCGCAAGCCCCGCAAGCAAGGTCAGCGAATCCTTTCCGCCCGAAATGCCGACCGCAACGCGGTCGCCCGGCTTGATCATTTCATAGTCGTCCACCGCGCGGCGGACGTAGCTCAATACTCGGCGCAGATCCATACGTCAGCTCCTTTTTGTGCCAAGCAGAAAGGCACGCGCTGCCTCGTACTCGGCAAGCGCCCGTTGCTCGGCGGGGGTTCCCGTGCCGGCGTCGGCGCGGCGCAGCGCGCGAAGCATAATGTTTTTGGGGGTATCATCGGGGTCGATCAGCTCCAACGCAGCGACCTCGTAGCCGTGTGCTTCCAGCCATTTCAATCGCAGCGCGTCGGTTGCCGCGTCGCAAAGCTTTTGCCGCAGCATCGAATGATCTGCGATAAAGTTCAGCGCGGGGCAATTCAAGGTGTGATTCAATTCGTGATGGCAGCAGGGGGTGGCAAGGATCACCTTTGCTGAAAATGCCAGCGCGCGCTCCAAAACAAGGTCGGTTGCCGTGTCGCAAGCGTGCAGAGAGATCACAAGATCGGGCAGATCCTCGGTCTTGTAAGCGCCGACGTCGCCGCACAGAAATTCCAACCCATTGAAATGAAGGTCGTCTGCCACACCTTGGCAGTAATCGATCACGTCGGGTTTGAGATCCACACCCGTCATCGATACCTCGCGCCCAAGAACGTTCGCAAAATAATGATACACGGCAAAGGAGAGATAACTTTTTCCGCAGCAAAGATCCAAAATGCGGATCCGCCCTGTGGGAAGGGCTTGGAGGGTGTCGCGGATCAGCTCCAAAAAGCGGTTGATCTGACGGAATTTTGACTGCTTTTTGTCGTAGACGCGCCCGTTTTTATCCGATACGCCGAGCTTGATCAAAAAGGGCTCGGAGCCCTCTAAAATATACTTTTTTTCTTTGTTGTTGCCCGCGATCTTCACCGCTTGGGCGGTTCCGTCTGACAGACGGCGGCGCAGCTTATCCGCGCCAAGCAAAAGCTCCGCACCCTTCTTGGTGCGGCGCAGCTCGCACTCTCCGGCGGCGGTGATGAGGTTGATTTGAGAAAACCCTGTGAAGCGCGCGGCAAGCGCGTCTTCCGTGGCGCGATCAAGGGGCAGATTTTCGTGTGTTGCCTTGTGATCGCTGTGCAGCGTTTCGATCTGCAACATCACCTTGCCGCCGATGCGGCAAAGCGCACCCGTCGCGCGGGTGATATCCCCGTCAACGGGGCGTGAAAACACTAATTTTTTTAACGTTTCGGTGCGAGCTGCCAAAAGGCACAGCGACGCGAGCTCAGCATACGTATTCACATTAAACCTTTCTTTTTTGGGAGTTTTCTTATTTTCTCTTTTTCAGCCTTTTGAGCTTTTTCTTAGATACGGGGTGCTTTTTTGTTGACACCTCTTGGCTTGCTTTGAACCAATCGGCTTCGGGTTGATCGACCTTTTCGGGCGTGCTTTCGGGTACGGGATCGACCGCGGGTGCTTCGGGCGTTTTGTACCAGAGCTTTATTTTTCGCTCGGTCCTGTCCATAATACGCTTCAGGTTGCCGCGGTGTGCCCAGGTGACAAGAGCAGCGATCATCAGTGCGATCAGACTGGGAACGCCGTAGCGCATGGTGATGGTATCGAAGCTGTGCAAAATGATGGGATAAAAGAGCGCGATCACCACAGAGCCCAGTGAAATGTAGCGCGTCATGGCGACAAGCGGAATATAGATGCAAAGCAATACCAGCGCGACGAAGGGGTTCAGGGCGAT
>JAGAMJ010000069.1 GCA_017624795.1 Clostridia bacterium | reverse complement strand
AGGCCGCGTAGATCAAATCCAGGTTGCCCATGAGTTTGGTCACAGCCGCGATCATCTCCGAGGTCAGTCCACGGGATGCCCGCAAAATCTGTTCAGATGTGGTGGGAGAATTTCTCGTAATTCTTAACCCGTTTCGCCACATTCCGATTCAGCAAGCGCGATCGCCTCCTCTCCAAGCTCGATGATCCTTTCCCGCATATCAAGCGGCAAGGGTGCGCGCACCTTTACCATTTCGCGCGAGCGAGGTATCGAAAACGTCAACGTTGCGGCGTGAAGGGCGTGCCGTTTGAGAACGCCGTCCCCGACGCCGTAAAGATCGTCACCAAGCATTGGGTGCCCGACTGATGCCAGATGCACGCGCAATTGATGCGTGCGCCCCGTTTCGGGCAGCAGGCGCACCAAGGAAAAGGCGTCGCTTGCCGCAAGCGGCTCGACGAGCGTTTTTGCAAAATCCCCTTCACCCGCTACACAGACCTCCCGAATGATGATGCTTTCAGCACGGCGACGAATGTTTTTTTCAATGGTCATGGGCTGATCCAAGCGCCCCTTGACCAGCGAAAGATAAGTCTTTTTGATCTTGCCGCTTGCCATATCGGCAGAAAGGATTGCCGCCGCAAGCGCGTGACGCGCCACCAGCACGGCACCCGTTGTATTGCGGTCAAGGCGATTGACAAAGCGGGGACGAAAGCTCACCCCGTTTGCGGTGTAACGGTGGGCAAGTCCGTTGGCAAGCGTATCCTCAAAATGCCCGTGCGAGGGGTGGGTTGGCATAAAGGCGGGCTTGTTGACGACCAAGAGGTCATCGGTTTCAAGGATCACCGATACAGGCAAAGGCCGTGCAACGATATGCGGCGGTGATTCCCTTTCCTCAACGGCGACGTCAAGCAGGTCCCCCGTTTTTAAGATCGCGCGAACGGTAACGTGCTTTTCATTCAAAGCAATACCGTTTTCCATCGCTTTCAAACGCGCAAGAAGCGTGGCGGAAACACCTTGCTCTCGCAAATAATCGCGCAGCAGCTTGCCGTTATCCTTTTCTTCGATCACAAAGCGCAAGGCGTTCACCCCCTTTTTTGATAGTTTAACACATTTGATCCCCAAATACAAGCAAAATTCCAAAAGTGGGAGCGACGGCGTCGCTCCCACTTTTTTATTTTTCTTCCTCGTCCCAAACAGGCAGCTCAAACCAGAAGACGCTGCCAACGCCCACAGCACTTTCTACGCCGTAGGCGGCGCTGTGTGCCTCCAAAATGTTTTTCACGATGGAAAGTCCCAAGCCCGTACCGATCACAGAACGGTTATGCACCTTATCCACACGGTAATAGCGATCCCAGATATCGGGGATCTTTTCGGGCGGAATGCCGTCGCCGTCGTCGGCGACCGACAATCTCACACGTCCGTCGTGAACGGTTTGCGTGACCGTCACGCACTTGGAGTCGCCCGTGTAATTCACCGCATTATTGATGAGGTTGTAGATCACCTGCAATATCATCGTACGGTCTGCCTTGACAAGCGCCTCGCCCGATTGGGAAGAAAATTCAATACGGTAGCCCTGATGGTGTATCAGCGTTTCATAGCGCTGCATGGTATCCTGCACGGTTGCGCTCAGATCGAACACGGTGGGTGTGATCTTTTGCATACCCGACTGCAACTTGGACAGATCCATCAGATCGTTGACAAGCTCCGAAAGGCGTGTCGTTTCATCAATGATCGCCTGCACGTTTTCGGGGGAATTTTCGCCCGGAATATCCCGCATCATTTCGCTATACCCCTTGATCATGGTAAGCGGGGTTCGCAGATCGTGGGAAATGTTGGCAATCAGCTCCTTTTGCAGTCTGTCGGTGGTGCCGATCTCGGCGGCGGCATAGTTGAGTGCGTCCGCCAGCTCCTGCACCTCGCGGTATCCCTTGCCCGAAAAGTCAGGGGTGTAATCCCCTTTTGCAAGTCCCTTTGCCTTCTCGGTAATGGCGGTCAGGGGCTTCGCGATCATATGGGAGGTCAGCATCGTCACCAAAAAAGCCGCGATCAGCAGCGCCATCATGATCCACGAGAACTGTACTTCAAGTGTTTTGACCACAGCATCGACGGGGGTGAGCTTGGTGTCCAATATCATCAGATATTCCTGACCGTCTACGGTAAGCAGTCTTGCGTGGATCGCATTGATCAAGGTGCCGCGGTGATGAAAGCCCGGAACACGGAAATTCTCGTCATTTGCAGCCAGATCCTTGTGGAATTCCATACGGCGATCGTAAACGCCGCCGTTTTCCTTCACTTTGTCGTAGATCCTTGAAAGCTGCTCCTCGGGTGCGTGGTGGATCATACAGTCATTGTTTCCCTCGGCATCTGCCACGCGTGCCGCGATCTTTTTGCTGCTGTCGGCAGGGTCATTCTCAATGCGAAAAACGCAGACACACACGCCGTGCTCCTCGGCGCTTGTTTGCACCTGTGAGGCAAACGCCTCGTCACCCACCAACGCTGAAAGAGTGCCCGCCAGCTCCTCGATCTCGGAAAACTTTTCACGCTCATAAAAATAGCCGAGCAGGCGGATCTGAAACACCCACAGGACCACCATAGAAAGCAGCGTCAGCGAAATGAGTGCAAAAAACAGCCGCGGGCGCACGCCCAAATGCAGCTTGCGACATTTTTCCGTAAAGCGTCTTTTCATTTTTGCTCCTCAAAGCGGTAACCGACACCGCGCAAGGTCACAATATAGTCGCTGTATCTGCCAAGTGTTTTTCGCAAAAGCTTGATGTGCGTATCCAGCGTACGGGCATCGCCAAAGAAATCATAGCCCCATACCTCGCTGATCAGCCGCTCGCGCGTGAGTGCCACGTTGCGGTTGCGCAGCAGGTAGAAAAACAGGTCGTATTCCTTGGGGGACATTTCCACCCTCTCGCCGTCCACATAAACGATGCGGGCGGTCAGATCAACGCGCAAGCCGCCGTTATCCAGCTCCACGATCTGATTTTTCTCTGCTTGCTCGGTGGCGGCGTGCTTTACGCGCTTCATCACCGCCTCCACGCGCAGCATCAGCTCGCGCGGCGAGAAGGGCTTGACAACGTAGTCGTCGATGCCAAGCTCAAAGCCGTTGATCCTATCGTATTCCTCGCCTCTTGCGGAAAGCATGATAATGGGTGTGTTTGAGGT
>JAGAMJ010000068.1 GCA_017624795.1 Clostridia bacterium | reverse complement strand
CGCCTTGCCGTCACCAGCTCAAACGGGGTGATGCCCATGCTTTGCCGAAAGACCGTGTGCAGATAATTCGGGGAAACGTGCAGTGCCTCGGCGATCGCTTTCAGCGAGCAATCTGTGCAAAACTTTTCATTGATATAGTCACACGCATCGCGCGCGACACGATGGATGGGCGTGTCAGGCACCGCCTCGCGTGCGCCCTGCCACACTCTCACGCAACGGTAAAGGATCTCAAAAAGGCCCGCGTTCATACGCACTGCGTTCAGTGCCTCGGGCGCAGAGCTGACAGCGTATGTGCCCATTTTGGCAAGCAGCCCCATCAGCTCCTCGATCTTGCCCTCATCCTCAATATAAAAGCAATCGGGCGCCGCCGATAAAAGGCGGTCGACATCGGCGTCAATTCCCGCCTTAATACGCAAAAAGCTGCACCGCACGGGAAATTCGCTGTGGCGGATCTGCCCGGGCTTTGCGCAAAGCAGCATCCCACGACGCGCGGGGTAACGCCCCTTATCAACATAGCTTGTGCCGCTTGTTGTATGAAAGAGCTCCAGCTCAAAATACGTCACCTTGCGGTCCTGACTTTTCGTGTGCCCCCCTCGAAGGATCTTGCTGTCAAAAACACCGCATTGCAAATCTTCTCCCGGCAAATACATTTCGCCCTCCAAATCGTAAGATTTTGATAAATTAAAGTAATATATTACTATAAACACGCCAAAAACCGTGATATAATGATAGCAAACACATTCTTATTATAGTCGGGGCAATATGTTTTGTCAAGGCGAAAGGAAGGATCACTATGAAGATCACTTGGCTAGGGCAAGCGGGCTTGCTGTTTGAAAAAGGCGGAAAGGCCGTGATGATAGATCCCTATCTATCCGATTCGGTGGTGAAAGTCAATCCGCTGAACTTCCGCCGCGTTCCCGTAGAGGAAAAATTTTTCGATATCACCCCCGACGTGATGATCTTTACACACGATCATCTGGATCATTACGATCCCGAAACCGCCCCGCGCTTCTTTGCCAAAACCGATAAGCATATGCTGGTGCTCTGCCCCGCCTCGGTCTGGCAAAAGGCGCGCGTACACGGCAACGGTCACAACTACGTGCAGTTTGACGCGCTCTCCGAATGGACCGCATACGGTATGAGATTTTCCGCAGTTCACGCCGCGCACAGCGACGCACACGCCATCGGTGTGATCATCGAGGATCTTGACACAAGCAAAACATATTACGTCACGGGGGATACGCTTTACAACAAAAAGATATTTGCCGACCTGCCAAGTGGGATCGACTTCATCTTTTTGCCCGTCAACGGTGTGGGAAACAACATGAATGAGGTGGACGCCGAGCGCTTTTTCCGCGCAAGCGGCGCCAAGGTGGCAGTTCCCCTGCACGTGGGAATGTTTGATGAGAAAACGCCCGATATTTTCAAGGCGGAGCCCCGTGTGCTGCCCGAGCTTTACAAAGAGATCAAACTATAAAAAAGGAGTTTTAAGATGAAGGTTACCGATGTAAAAGTCTTTGCGGTAGACTGCTTCCGCACCAATTGGATGTTTGTCAAGGTCTACACCGACGAGGGTGTAACGGGCGTTGGCGAGGCGACGCTGGAATACAAGGAAAAGGCGCTGATCGGCGCCGTGGAGCACATCAAGGAATATCTGGTGGGTAAAAATCCGCTGGATATTGAAAAGCACTATCACGATATTTACCGCGACGCCTATTGGAGAGGCGGTGCGGTGCTGATGTCCGCGCTTTCCGCCGTGGAAATGGCATTGTGGGATATCCTTGGCAAACATTTGAACGTACCCGTCTATCAGCTGCTTGGCGGCAAGGTCAACGATAAGGTGCGCATCTACGTCAACGGTTGGTTTGCGGGCGCGAAAACCCCCGAGGAGTTCGGAGAAAAGGCAAAAATTGCCGTGCAGCGCGGCGTCACCGCCATGAAGTGGGATCCCTTCGGCAAATCCTATCTGGAAATTTCAAACGAGGATCTTGACAGAGCGCTGCGCTGTGTCGCCGCCGTTCGCGAGGCGGTGGGCGATAAGGTGGATCTTCTCATTGAAGGGCACGGACGCTTTAACGTGCCAACGGGTATCAAGATCGCAAAGGAATTGGAGCAGTTCAAGCCCATGCTCTTTGAGGAGCCCGTCCCGCCCGACAATTTAGAGGCATTGAAGGCAGTGCGCGACAAGTCCCCCGTGGCGATCTCCGCGGGCGAGCGCCTGTACACCCTGCGCTCCTTCAAGGATCTGTTTGAGATGCGCGCCGCCGACTATATCCAGCCCGACATCAGCCACGCGGGCGGCATTATGGAGCTGAAAAAGATCGCCGCCGCTGCCGAGGCATACTACATTCCCTTTGCCCCCCACAACCCCTCTGGTCCCGTTGCCAACGCTGCGACCTTGCAGCTTGCCGCCTGCTGTCCCAATTTCTCGATTTTGGAGATCATGTACAGCGACGTCACCTGGCGCGCCGACGTCACAAACGAAAAGCTGGAATACAAGGACGGATATATCACCGTTCCCGATAGACCCGGTCTTGGCATTGAGATCAATGAGGAGGAATGCTTGAAGCACCCCTACTCGGTGCATACGCTGCGCCACTATACGGGCGCGCTGACCGACATTCGCCCCCCCGAAACCGCCTTTTACTTTTGAGGTGCGTATGAAGATCGACGGCTTGGAAATTCTCGCCCACGAGGGCGAGGGCTATGACCGCACCATGCACTATGGCGAGTGGCGGGTGGCACTGGCAAATTTTGCAGAGCATTTTGACGAGCAACGCTATTCCTATCTGGAACGGCATCTGCTCACCGATGAGGTTTTTGTGCTGCTTTGCGGCACCGCCTCGCTTGTGATCGGCACAGAAAAGCAGCGCGTACCGATGGAGGGCGGCAAGCTCTATAACATCAAAAAGGGCACCTGGCACGCCCTGCTTATGAGCAAGGACGCCAAGGTGCTGATCGTGGAAAATCACAATACCGCAAAGGAAAACACCGAATATTTGCCCTTGGAAAGGAAAACAGTATGAAAACCGTTCTTGTGACAGGCGCTTGCATCAACACGGGCGCCGATATCGTTGAAAAATTCGCCGCCGAAGGGTACACCGTCCTCTTCACGGGAAGAAACCCCGAAAAGGTAGACGCCGCTGCCAAAGCGTACAGAGAAAAATTCCCCGACACGCAGATATTCGGCTACGTGCTCGATTCGCTTCTCGACGAGAGAACGGTCGACGAGGGTGCCGTTGAGGCGATGTTTTGCGACATTGATCAAAAGGGGCTTTTTGTTGAAACGCTGGTTCTGAACGCTGCCAATCAGGGGCTCAATATGAAGATATTCGAAAGTCCGCTCACCGACCTGATGAAGGTGATCAACACCAACGTGGTGTGGAACTATTGCCTGTGTGAAGCGGCAGCCAAGCGTATGAGGGCAAACGGCGGCGGTAACATCGTGTTTGTGAACTCCAACACCGCTTACCGTGCCATTCCCGACCGTATCGCCTATGTGGCGTCAAAGGGCGGACAGCTTGGATTGATGCGGGCGCTTGCGCTTGATCTTGGCAAATACAACATTCGTGTAAACGCAGTTCTGCCCGGCATGATCAAGACCGATCGCTGGGAAAAGAATCCCGAATTTTATGCTACCGTTCCCTCTCGCTACACCCCCATCGGTGACGTAGCGATCGGCGCGGACATCGCTGATGCGGTGTTCTATTTTGCCGCACACGCGCGCAATACAACGGGCGCGGAGCTGACCGTGGACGGCGGCAATACGATCCAGCTTTACCCGATCATACCGTAAATCTGTCAATTTCTCACCCCGTTATCGCACTAAAAATGCGAGGGCGGGGTGTTTTTTTAATGCTTTTTCTTGAAAAAATGCAAGAATTACGCAAAAAATGCAAAAATTTTGAAAAAACTCTTTCCAATCCTATTTTTTTATGTTATAATAAATTTAATCCAATTAAGCGCCGAACGTGTCGCGTTTTTTGGAGTTTTGCCGGCGATCGCGCGGCTCGCCGCACATTCTTTGCCGCGCCAAGCGCAAGTACAAATTTTTTACTTACGGAGGCTCATCTATGAAAAAAAGACTTCTTGTATGCTTGCTGACCCTGTGCCTTACCATCGGTATGGTTTCGGCATTCGGCTTTTCTGCCTCTGCCGCAGAAGCCACGCCCGTCGCAACGGTGACCTCGGGTGAAACCGCGGTCGACGTTCTGACCTTTGCGGACGCCGTCAGCGCCGCTGTCGCAAGCAAAGGCAGCACGGTCAAGCTCCTTGCCGACACCGAAGCTGCCGCTATGGAGATCGGCGGTGAATTTTCCGTTGACCTCAACGGCAAGGCCCTGTCACTTACAGGCCCCCTGACCTTGTCTACCGGCAAAGTGACCGTTTGCGATTCCTCTGAAAAACAGGAAGGCCGCATTCTGGCGGACAAGTCCTCTGCCATTGTGATGAAGGGTGGCTCCTTGCTGCTCACGGGCGGTAATCTTCATTCCAAAACGACCTACGCGCTGCAAAACTGCGGCACGGGTGAGATCTTCCTTGCCAAGGCACCGTCTATCACCTCCGACGCGGGTGTTCCCCTTTACGTGGGCTACTCCAACACCCTGAACGGCAACGACGGCGACAAGACCGCCTATACCGGTAAGCAGATCCGCTTCGCTTACGGCTACGCCATGGTGCAGGATTCCGTCATCGCCAAAAACGCGACCGCCGCGCAGTTTGCCATTGAGGGGCTGAACCCCAACCTTTTCGTGGTCGAAGAAAAAGAAGGTAATCTGGTTGCGGGCAAGATCGCGCTGTACGCGTGGGGCATCATCGCTTTGCTCGCCGTTCTTTCGATCGTCTTTGTAATCATGACCATCGTACGCACCGTACGCTATAAGAGAAGAATGAAATTTTACTCTGTTTCCTTCCCCGTGCTTTTGGCAACACTTGCCGTATTCACGAAAACGCAGATCATCGCCTTGATCGCAGCAGGCGCCGTTTGTGCCGTTGCACTGATCGTTTTGATCGTATCCTCCGCGCTGCAAAGCAAAAAGCTGAAAGCGACCATTGAGGCAAAGAAGGCGGCAGCCGCCGAAGCAAAGAAGGCAAAGGCGCCCGTCGAGGCAGCCGTTGAGGAAGCTCCTGTTGAGGAGGTCGCCGAGGCAGTTGTTGAGGAAGCTCCCGTTGAGGAGGTCGCCGAAGCAGCTGTCGAGGAAGCTCCTGTTGAGGAGGTCGCCGAGGCAGCCGTCGAGGAAGCTCCTGTTGAGGAGGTCGCCGAGGCAGTTGTCGAGGAAGCTCCTGTTGAGGAGGTCGCCGAGGCAGCCATTGAGGAAGCTCCCGTTGAGGAGGTCGCCGAGGCAGTTGTCGAGGAAGCTCCTGTTGAGGAAGCTGTCGAAGAAGTCATCGAGG
>JAGAMJ010000067.1 GCA_017624795.1 Clostridia bacterium | reverse complement strand
GTTGATGTGTGCCTGACTCTTCTCCTTGGAGCAGTAGAAGCCGGTGCACTCCAGGACAACGTCAACACCAAGCTGTCCCCAAGGGCAGTTGTTGGCGTCCTTCTCGGCATAGATCTTCAAGGTCTTGCCGTCGACAGTGATGGTGCCTGCCTCGTCGTTAGCGACAACGTCGTGCTCGTAACGGCCCTGAGCGGTGTCGTATTTGAGCAGGTGAGCAAGCATCTTGGGGCTGGTCAGGTCGTTGATAGCGACAACCTCATAGCCCTCTGCACCGAACATCTGGCGGAAAGCAAGACGTCCGATACGGCCGAAGCCGTTGATAGCAACTTTTACAGACATGGTAAAAATCCTCCGTGTTTTTATATTTGTTATTTTTTGGTTTTCCCAATCGCATCTATTATAGCGCATTTTGCATCAATTGGCAATAGGTTTGACGAAATTTTATCAATTTTCGTCATTCTCTCATCTAAATGATAGAAATTTGAGGAGCTTTTGCTTCATTTTGTGCAAAAATCAGCCCTCAAATGCCTCCCGCAGCGCCTGATGCTTGCGTTTTGCACTTTCAACGTCGGGGGCAACGACACAATAATAGTACTTGCATTTCGGCTCGGTGCCGCTGGGGCGGATCGCCACCCAACTACCGTCTGCAAACAGGAAGCGAAACACGTTGGAGGGGGTGAAGCCCTGCTTTTGCATTTTCTCGGAAAGATAGTCCTCCACCGCAACGACCTTCACGCCGTCCACCTCACGGGGCGGATCGTTTCTGGCTTTTTCCAGCAGTGCCGCGATCTTGGCAGCGCCCGCAGCGCCCTTGTGCATCACGTTGGTCTGTGCGTCCAGGAAATAGCCGTGCTCGGCATAAAGCCCCGCAAGCACGTCGCAAAGCGTTTTACCCTGCTCCTTGTAATACGCCGCCGCCTCACAAAGCATCAGCGATGCCTGCACCGCGTCCTTATCTCTTGCAAAGTCGGCGATCAGACAGCCGTAGCTTTCCTCGTACCCAAAGACATAGGTATGATCGCCCTTGGTTTCGTAGGTATGGATCTTATCGCCGATAAACTTAAAGCCCGTCAGCGTCTTTTCCACCGCGACGCCGTACTTTTCACAAACGCGGTCACCCAGCGTTGAGGTCACGATGGTATCGCACATAACGGCATCGGCAGGCAGCGTTCCCGCCGCCTTGCGAGAGGAAAAGATATATTCCAGCAAAATAGCGCCCGTTTGATTGCCGGTGAGCAATGTGTATTCACCGTGATCGCGCACGGCAACGCCCAAGCGATCACAGTCGGGGTCGGTGGTAATGGCAATATCGGCGTCAATACGCTTGGCATATTCCAGCGCCAGCTCGAACGCGTCCTTGCTTTCGGGATTGGGGTTCTTGGTATTGATGAAATCGGGATCGGGGAAGCATTGCTCCTCCACGGGGGTAACGTGGTATCCGCAACGGGAAAGCACCTCGCGCACAGGGATATTGCCCGTACCGTGTTGCGGCGAATACACCACCGAAAAGCCGTCCTTCTTGACGTCGGGGTGCAGCCGGATACCCATCACGGCATTGTAGTATGCCTCGTCGACGTCCGTGCCAAGCACGGTGATCAGATCGCCCGCCTCCTCCCTGGAAAGCGCCTTGATCGACAAAGGATCCTCGATCTTGCCGATCATATCGATCAGCACGTCGGTGTGGCGGGGCACCAGCTGGCAGCCGCGCTCATCATAGAGCTTATAGCCGTTATATTCGGGGGGGTTGTGGGACGCGGTGATCACCACGCCGCCCGCCGCGTGACAGTGGCGAACGGTAAAGGAAAGCTCAGGGGTGGTACGCAGCGAATCAAAAATATAGGCGCGGATCCCCTCGGCGGCAAGCACGCCTGCCGTTTCAAGGCAAAGCTCGCGGCTCATATGGCGATTGTCGTGCGCGATGACCACACCGCGCGATTCGGCGTCAATTCCCTGCGCCTTCAAATACTGCGCGTATCCCAGTGTCGCCTTGCGGATCACGTAACGGTTGATGCGGTCGGTGCCCGCGCCGATCACGCCGCGCATACCGCCCGTGCCAAATTCGATATTCTTGGAAAACCGCTCATAGATCTCGTTCTCGTCGCCCTCGATCGCGGCAAGCTCGGCGCGCGTTTGCGCGTCGATAAACGGACTGTTTTTCCATTCCTCATAAGCTGCCAGATGCTGTTTCAATCTCTTTCCCTCCTTATATTCGCTTCATTAGCTTTTATGGTTATAGTATATCATAATGCGCGCACTCTTTCAAGAACAAAACCGCAAATATTTTTTGAAAAATTTCGCCTTTTTTGACAGCTTGCGACGCAGCGCTCCGCGCTCCCCCCGTTTTGCGACAAGCCGATTTTGGGGGCAAGTTGCGGCAAATCGCTTGACAATCCGCTTTTTTTGATTTATAATGTACACAATTACACGAACATATCCGAAAGGAAACACCGAAATGTCCAAAGAAAAAAAGCTTGTTGAGCAGATCACCTCCATGGACGAGGATTTTGCACAATGGTACACCGACGTCGTTAAAAAAGCCGAGCTGATGGATTATTCCAGCGTCAAGGGCTGTATGATCTTCCGCCCTTACGGCTACGCCATTTGGGAAAATATCCAGAAGGATCTGGACGCCCGCTTTAAGAAAACGGGGCACGAAAACGTTTATATGCCCATGTTCATTCCCGAAAGTCTGCTGACCAAGGAAAAGGACCACGTCGAGGGATTTGCCCCCGAATGTGCCTGGGTCACCTTTGGCGGCGAGAATAAGCTTTCCGAGCGCTTGGCGGTGCGCCCCACCTCCGAAACGCTGTTCTGCGAGCATTTTCGCAACGTGATCCACTCCTACCGCGACTTGCCCAAGCTCTACAACCAATGGTGCTCGGTCGTCCGCTGGGAAAAGACCACGCGCCCCTTCCTTCGCACCTCGGAGTTCCTCTGGCAGGAGGGACACACCATGCACGAAACCGCCGAGGAGGCACAGGCAGAGACCTTGCAGATGCTGAAAGTTTATGAGGACTTTTATCTGGAAACGCTCGCCATTCCCGCCATCACGGGGCAAAAGACCGATAAGGAAAAGTTCGCGGGTGCCGAAGCGACCTATACCATCGAGCCCATGATGCACAACGGCGTTGCGCTGCAAGGCGGCACCTCTCACTTCTTCGGCGACGGCTTTGCAAAGGCATTCGATATCACCTACGCCGCGCGCGATAACACCGTGAAGCACCCCTTCCAGACCTCTTGGGGCGTTTCCACACGATCCATCGGCGCCATCATCATGACGCACGGCGATGACAACGGCTTGATCCTGCCTCCCGCCGTCACACCCATTCAGGTCGTCATCATTCCCGTCGCGCAACACAAGGAGGGCGTGCTGGAAAAGGCAAACGAGATCAAAAATCGCCTTGCCGATACCCTTCGCGTCAAGCTCGACGACAGCGATCAGTCCACGGGCTGGAAGTTCAGCCAATACGAGATGAAGGGTGTTCCCGTTCGCCTTGAAATCGGCCCGAAGGATATTGAAAACAACTCCTGCGTGCTGGTCAGCCGCGTCACGCGCGAGAAGAAATTCGTTTCCCTTGACAACGTGGAAACGGAGGTCGCCGCGATGCTGAAACAGGTCCACAGCGAGCTTGTGGAGCGCGCGCGCAAGAACCTTGCCGAGAAAACCTTCGTTGCCACCGATATGGAGCAGCTGCTTGACATCGCCGAGAACAAGCCCGGCTACATCAAGGCGATGTGGTGTGGGGACGTTGCGTGCGAGGAAGCCATCAAGGAAAAGACGGGTGGCGTCAAATCGCGCTGCATTCCCTTCAACGAGGAAAAGCTTTCCGACGTGTGCGTGTGCTGCGGCAAGCCCGCCAAGAAGATGGTCGTTTGGGGCAGACAGTATTAAGGACCGCTTCAAAACGCATACAATAAAAACAAAAATGAAGCCGCCTTGTCACCTAAAAATGACGGGCGGCTTCTTGTGTCATAATTTTTCCCTCTCGCGCGTATGATGTATCGGGAACGAACCGAGAGGGAGGATATGATCTATGTTTATTTATTCGATGCGTGCCGGCACCATTCGTTTTTTCGGCATTGTTTGCGTAGCGCTTGCGGCGCTGATCGCGCTGATCGCCTTTGTGCCCGAGCTGCAACCCGTTGCGGCAGGCGCCGAGGTGGTTGAGGAAAGCGATACCGTTTCGTTTGAAAAGATACGCTCCAACGAGGAACGGATCGCATTTCTTGGCGAATTCGACTGGCAGGTGGACGCAGCCCCCACCGAAAGCACCACCGTAACGATCCCGCGGGAATTTGACAAGGTCTTTGCCGCTTACAACGAGTTACAGCGCAAGCAGGGGCTGGATCTTTCAGCTTACAGCGGTAAAACGGTAGAGCGTTATACCTACACCGTCACCAATTATGAAAACTATGAAGGGGCGGTCCTTGCCAATCTCTTGATCTACCGTGGGCGCGTCATCGGCGCGGATATCTGCTCTGCGGACACAGCGGGATTTGTACACGGGTTAGAGCGTAACTGAAAAATGGCGCACTGTGC
>JAGAMJ010000066.1 GCA_017624795.1 Clostridia bacterium | reverse complement strand
TCATATCTCCTTTTAATTTGTTTTGTTTAAGTGCGCAGCTTATCCTTGCCCGTAGCAGACAGGTTCGCAAACCAATCGACTTGATCGTCAAGCCCCGCGATCACCTTTGAGGTGATGTAAAGGCCTCTGCGCTTTGCCTCTGCAACACCGATCTGTAATGCCGATTCCACGGCGCCGGCGTTGCCCATGAACTTGACCACCATCACCAAAGGTACCTCGACCTGATCGGCGTTGGCGGGCTTGTTCTTGTCAATGGCTACAACCTTTACGTCGGCGGACTTTGCCACCGCGTCTGCGATCACTATGGAGGTCGTGTAGCCGTAGACCTCGATCATACCAAGCGCTGCCATCGTATCAGCTCCTATCACTTATCGTTGATGTAGCAGATCTTGATGCCTTTTTGCGCTACGTTGGTTTCCATCGCTTCATTCATCTTATCAAGCGGGAAGGTGTGGGTGATCAGCTCCTCGATCGGAATACCCATTTCAGCGGTCTGTTTCAGGAACGCCACTGTTTTGGGGTAATCCTCGGCGCTGTAATCCCAGGAGCCGACGATGTCGATCTCCTTGTTGCACATAGCAAAGTGGGGATTGACCTGATATTCGCCGTTGTTGACGAAGAAGCCCATCTCACACATACCGCCGCCGCGGCGAATGTAGCTGTAAATATCGGCAGCCGCAACGGGAGCGCCCGTGCACTGGAAGGCAAAGTCAACGCCAACGTTGTTGGCAACCGCCTTGACCTTTGCAACGCGCTTATCCAGGGTATCCTCGTCGGGACGCTTGAAGCAGACCGTGGTCTTCGCGCCCATGCGCTGCGCCACCTTCAAACGATCCTCGTTGCCGTCAACGGCAATAATGTGGTTGATGCCCGCGGCGCGAAGCACCGTGATCATCACAAGACCGACGGGACCGCAGCCCTGCACCAGAACCTTGGAGCCGAAATTGAGCAGGCCCGTTTTCTGACCGCGCTCCAACGCGTGCACGCACACACAGGCAAGCTCCAGGATCATACGCTGCTTCAAATTCAGCTCATTGACCTGGAAGTAGGTCACGCCGTGACCGCCCTTGATCAGCATATAATCGGCGAACCAGCCGTTCACGCGGTTGCCCTCTGCCGTGCCGCGCTTGTCACCGATCAGACCGAACACGCCTTGATTGTCGCAAAGATTGGTGCGACCGGGCACCATACGGCAAGCGTAGCACTCGCCGCAGCTGAGCACCGAGGTTACGATCTTGTCGCCGACCTTCAACGGCTTGCCCGCCGTGTCGGTCTTGACGTTCTTACCGGTATATACGACCTCGCCCGTGCCCTCGTGACCGAGGATAACGGGGATCAGTCCAAAGGGGTCGCTTTTCCATTCGTGTACGTCGGTGCCGCAGATGCCTGCGCCCTCGACCTTCACGAGAATATCATCGTCGCCAAGTGCGGGGATCGGGATCTCCTGCACCTCAATGGTCTTGGCAGCGGTCAGCATAGCGACGCGCGCTACCTTGGGAAGGGGACCTGCCGCCTTCGGCGCGGAGCAGCCACCCATCTGACCGAGCACCGAGCGAACGATGCTTTCAATTTGAGAAGCACTGATATCCATTGTGTTTCTCCTTTCAAATTATTCTAAAGCTATCCACCATTACGCAGCGGCGCTTACGGGTGAAGCTGCGCGCCGAGGTCAATCCCTCGCCGGTGGGGCCGGCGATCGTAAAGGTGGTGTGCCCCTCGCCGCCAAAGCCGATGCCGGCATAAGAGGGAGCATTTTTTACAAAGATGGTCGTTTCAACAGCCCGTGCAAAGCGCGTCAGGTTATCCACGTTCTTGGAGTGCATGTGCGCGGTGTGGCGATTGCCGTGCTCGGCCTTGACTGCAAGGTCGATCGCCTCGTCGATATCCTTCACACGCACGATGCCAAGGATCGGCATCATCAGCTCCTCCTGCACGAAGGGGTGCTCAAAGGGGACCTCCGCGATCGCACAGCGGATCTCGGGACCTACGTGCAGTCCGATCTTTTCCAGGATCACGCGGCAGTCGCGTCCAACGCAATCGCGGCTAACGGTCTTCACCGTTTTGCCGGTCTTGGGGTTGGTCTTGTCAACAAGTACGACCTTGGCAAGTGCGTCGGCCTGCGCACGGTTGAGCAGCACAGCGCCGTTTTTCTGCATACCCGCGATCAGACGGTCAGCAACGTTTTCAAACACGAAGACCTCTTTTTCCGCGATGCAGGGAAGATTGTTATCAAAGGTACAGCCGTCGATGATGTCCTTTGCCGCTTTTGCAATATCCGCGGTATCGTCCACGATAACGGGGGGGTTGCCCGCACCCGCACCGATCGCCTTTTTACCGGAGGAAAGCACGGCGCGCACCACGCCGGGGCCACCCGTGCACACGAGCAGCTTGATCGAGGGGTGCTTGTACATCACGTTTGCGGTGTCAAGCGTGGGCTTGACCACACTTGCGACCAGCACGCGAGGACCGCCTGCCGCAGCGACCGCGCGGTTGACAAGGTCAACGGCGTAATTGGAGGTCGCGATGGCGCCGGGGTGGGGATTAAAGACCACGCCGTTGCCCGCGGCGATCATACCGATGCTGTTGCAGATCACCGTTTCGGAGGGGTTGGTGGAGGGGGTGATCGCGCCTACCACACCAAAGGGAGCCATTTCGGTGAGCGTCAGACCTGCGTCGCCGGTCCGCGCTTCCTCAACAATATCCTCTGTGCCGGGTGTCTTATTTGCCACAAGCATATGCTTTGCGGTCTTGTGATCCACACGGCCCATCTTGGTTTCAGCAACGCCAAGCGCCGCCATCACGGGCGCTTCGGCGCGTGTCAGCTCGCGAATGGCGGTGATCACCTTTTCACGCTGTGCCACAGACATGGCACGCACGGCAAGATAACCGGCATTGGCGGCTTCAATGGCTTCCTCCATCGTGGCGAAAACGCCGATGAGAGGACGCCCCTTGTATTGGGTGGCATCCCATGGCTTGTCGCTTACAGGGGCGACGGGTTTTTTGAATTCGGAAACGACGCGGGCGACGATCTCGCCGATCTGCGCTTCCGTTAATTTGTTCGTCACTTGGATGCTCCTTTCATCAATTACAGTATAATTAAATGGAAGTGAAGCGTTTTATTTACCAAGCGCAGCCATCACGCGGCGCGTGATTTCCGAAACAAGGTCGGCGTCGCTGCCGTGGTCGCCGCCGCAGGTACAAACGCCGCCGTTGTCCTTGCACTTGCAGTTGGGGGTGCCAAGGTTGGGGCATTTCTTGCAGCCGGGGTGCTTGCCGGGCAGGCCCATCTTCTTGCGCAGATCCATCAGCTTTTCAAGCTCTGCGCAGGGGATCTCGTCGATGCGGCTCTGTGCGCCGGCACCGATCTGACGGGCATAAAGATTGATCTTTGCGTTAAACTCGACCTCCTCCATGGTGAAGCAAGCGCGCATCAGCGTATTGCCGACGGTCAGAGCGCCGTGGTTCTTCAAAAGGAATGCGTCGTGCTTCTGAATGTAGGGCATCAGCGAGTCCGGGATCTCCATGGTGGAGGGAGTGCCGTAATCACAGGTGGGAACGTTACCGATGGTCAGAATCGCCTCAGGCAAAATGTACTGGTCCATATCAACGCCCGCAACGGTGAAGGCGGTCGCCACAGGAGGATGCGCGTGTACGACGGCATTGACGTCGGGGCGCTCCTTGTAAACTCTCATATGCATCTTGATCTCGGAGGAGGGGTTCAGACGACCTTCAAGCTTGTTGCCGTCGGCGTCGATCTTAATGATCATATCAGGGGTCATATAACCCTTGGAAACACCGGTGGGCGTGCAGTAGAACTCGTTGGGGCCGACCTTCACGGAGATGTTACCGTCGTTTGCGGCAACAAAGCCAAGGTTGTAGATCTTTTTGCCGACCTCGCAGATCTCTTTCTTGATTTCGTAAGGAGATTTCATCATGATTTTTGTGTCCTTTCAAAATGTATGTTTTAATTTTTTATTTTCACTTTTTGGTGATCAAACGATAGGTGTCCTGCGCGATCATATAGTCCTCATCGGTGGGGAACAAAATGACCTT
>JAGAMJ010000065.1 GCA_017624795.1 Clostridia bacterium | reverse complement strand
TCCGATACGGATTCACCGAAACGTATACGAACCTTTGCTTCTTTTCGTGAAGACTGACCGGTCACAATCTGAATACCTCCTTGCAATTCCCGTCCGAAATCCAAGAGAAAAGAAACCTTTCCGTCCGGGCGTTTCCTAATGATACATTCCTTACCTCCTACCAATTCCGCCTGTCCATTGCCAGGCAACAGCAACTTGTCTATACCTTCTATTGAAGAACTTCCGGTAGTTTCCTGCCAAACGATGCGAATGGGAGGAAGATAAGCGATGGTACGACTACTATATTGCATTTCAGTACCTCCTTGCCAAACAGGAGGCAATAATGTTTGAGCCTGTGTCATCGAGCAGGCCCAAAGCAATCCTATTGTATACAAAATACGTTCCCCCGCAAGCCATCGGGCGGCAAGCTCGGGATCACCGATCGTTGCCGACAGCCCTATGCGGCGCGGCTGATGCCCGATCAGACGGGCGATGCGTGAAAGCTGACACTGTATCTGGTTGCCGCGGTCGGTACCCGTCAGGGTATGCACCTCGTCCACAACAACATAGCGAAGATCGCCAAAAAGCCGCACCAGATCGTTGGAGCGACGGATCAGCATCGCTTCCAGCGATTCGGGCGTGATCTGCAAAATGCCGCTCGGCGCTTCCAGAAGCCTGCGCTTGTGCGATGCCGACACGTCACCGTGCCAATGTGTCACAGCGATGCCGCTTTCCTCCAACAGCTCCTCCATGCGTCCGAACTGGTCGTTGATCAAGCTTTTCAAGGGCGCGATATAAAGCACGCCAACGCTGTGGGAAGGGTTCTCATAAAGATCGGCAAGAATGGGAAAGAACGCCGCCTCCGTTTTGCCGCTTGCCGTTCCGGACGTCAGCAAAAGGTGGTTAACGGTATCAAAAATCGTACGCGCAGCGGCGATCTGAACACCTCGCAGTGCTTCCCACGAGCGCGAGAAGATATACTCTCTGATAAACGGCGGAAATTTTTCAAAAATACGATCGGCTTCTGTCATACTTCCCCCTTTTTTACAAAATGATGTCTTCGGGTGAAAAATCCGGCTTTTTCACACCCGTTTCGGCACTTTCCGCCTCTGATACGGGTGCGCTCTCCGCGCTCACACGAGCAACGATCTTTTCAAAATCGGCGCTCTCGTTTTGCATCAGGATATTCAAGACCGTCAGATAGTCCCGAAGGATCTCGCGGGGGGTGATCATACTGTTCGTGCCCGCACGCGAGAGCGCAAGCGTGAGAAAGCGGATCTGCTGCTCCGAGGTGATGCGCGGCTCCCAATGATAATACTGCGCGTAAAGCGCAGTCACGCGCACGATCAGGGCAAACAACTCGTCATCAGAAAGGCGGCGCAAACGGATCACAGGACCGATCAGGTTGCGAAACTCATCGTCCTGAAAGCGACTGTCGCAAAGACGGCTGCGAAGCGCCTCATAGCCAAAGAGTCCGCGACGGGGATCCTCTAAAAATTGGGGCGTTCCGCCAAGCACCATCAAAAGCCCCTCTGCCTTGCCCTGCAAGGCATCGTTGAACATAGAAAGGATCTTTTCATAATTGTTCTCGCGGCTGACACGATGCACGATCTTGTAAAGATTGACGCACTCGTCGATGAATACCACGAAGCCGCGATAGCCGATGCGGCGCGCCAGAACGCCGAAAAGCTTGATAAAATCGTACCAATTGTCGTCATCTATGATCAAGGAAACGGAAATCCCAAGGGCGCGACGCGCCTCGGTCTTGGAGGCAAATTCGCCCCGAAGCCAGCAAAGGCATGCCGACATCAGCTCGTCATTCCCTTCCATATACGCCCGATAATAGGCGGCGATCACGCGCGCAAAATCAAAGCCGCCCACAAGAAATTCCACCGAGCGAAGGTCCTGCATCACGGCATCGCGTAGCTTGGAGCCATCCGTGTCGTCTGCACCGATCCGTGCTTGCAGATCACCGATCCAACGGGCGATGATCTTGGGTAACGCACCGCCATCGGGCGACGCTTTTGAGGCAAGATTTCGCATCAGCTCGCGATAGGTAGCAACACCGCTGCCGCCGCTGCCGTACAGACGTCGCTCGGGCGAGAGATCGGCATCGGCGGTGAGAAAATCCCGTTCCAGAGCATAACCGCGCACAAGCTGCATGAGAAAGCTTTTGCCACTTCCGTATCTGCCGATCAAAAATCGCATGGACGAGCCGCCCTCGGCAATATTTTCCAGATCGGAAAGAAACGCGCTGATCTCATCCTTGCGTCCAATGGCGACATAGGGCGCGCCCGCACGGGGCACGACACCTGCCGAAAGCGAGGATAAGAGCGACGAGAGAATGCGGCGCGGTACGGTGAGAGATTGTTGATATTCCATTATCATAACACTCCTTGTTCGATCAAAAATTCCTTATAATCCTCCAGGATCACATAGACCCCGTTTTCCTCTTCCAATATGATGTCACCCATCATATCCCCCGCAACGGTATTGATTTTATCGGCAACGGCATCGGGCATCAGCCCTACTGACCTTGCAAAATCCCGTTGTCCTTGCCGATCCGACGCGGCGGCAAGAGGAAGAAAGCCAGCAAGCGGTCCAAGCGCTTTTTTCAAAGAGAGCTGAGCGTCGGGTACAGGCGTAGCCGCTTGCGCGGGGGGTGTTGACGAAAGAGGTTGCTTCAATTGCTTGTTTGAAAGCTCAAAAGCATCGTTTTTGACACCCGTTGGCGCACTTTCTGTCAATTTCTCGTTGGAAAACGCTTCGACCAGGCGTTTGGTCGTTTCCCAAGACTGCGCCTCGATCTCTGCCGCACGCTGCTTGGAAACAGTGGCAACGGGCAGATCGTAACGGCGCTCGTAATCAGGCGCGGCATCGCGTTGCTTGGCACACGCGCGTCCGGAGGCGCGTTGCGGCAGTGCCGACGCAAGATATGCGTCCAATCGCTCACGCAACGGAACGCTGATGGCATAGATCGACAGTCTTGATTTGATGCCACGGCTCGCACGCAGAGCATTTTCCGCATATTTCAGCACGTCTGTCATAATATAGCGCAGCTCATGAGTGTGGGAAAATGAGGTATAATCCACTTCGATGCGCCGTTTGAGCCGCCATGAACAAACAGCACCCGTGAAGGTGTCGCGCGTCAAGGTGCTGCTGCCACTCAAATCAGTCAACACGTCGCCGCTTTGCTCACGCAGATAAGACAGTGCCTCACGTATCGCGCCGCCAAGCACACGGTCGTAATCCGCCTTTGTTTCAGGACGATAGAATTTGCTTTTCGTATAGTCATAATTGTTGCAAAACAGCAACACGGCAGCGCTTAATGCGTCCACGCCCTCCTCAGTGGGCACGTAGAACTCTTTGAGGCGACACCCTGCAAGCAGCACGCGGTATTGCATAGGATCGAGCTTTGGAGGGGGCAAGCGGTGCAGCAAACAATAATCGCAAAGCCATTCCCGCACAAGCGCGTCAAGGCGCGTGTATTTTTCGCGATAGGAAAGCCATAAACGGAGCATATTTTGCTACCGTCTATTGGATTTTGATGCATTTCGTCCAAATTGTTCAGCTCATACAGATAAAGCAAAAGG
>JAGAMJ010000064.1 GCA_017624795.1 Clostridia bacterium | reverse complement strand
GCGAAAAATGCCCTGTTTCCAAAAGGTTTTATTTGTGTTGGACGTTGCTCGGCTGGCCGATCCTGGTCGGTCCCTTCATCGCGATCGCCCGCTTCTTGAAGGCGTTCAGCCATATGTGCGGCATCTACAATTCCACACACACCTTCCCCCTATCGAAAGAGGAAATGGAGATCGAAAAGCACATTCTCGAAGAACCGCATCCCCGTAAAAAACGCAAATCTTTGATCGAACAGATCAGCGAGGCGATCATTGAGGAAGACCAGGAAGAAGCATCGCAAGAGGTACAGACCGTTGCCGATGCTATCACCGAGGACGGTCAAAACAGCGAAATCGAAACAACAAACTGATAGACTTTAAGGGGCGCTGTTCAAAACGTGGACAGCGTCCTTTGCTTTATAGGAGGTTTATATGGAAGAAAAACAAAAAGGCGGGATCTCGGTCAACACCGAGAACATATTCCCCGTTATTAAGAAATGGCTCTATTCCGAAAAGGACATTTTTCTGCGCGAGATCGTTTCCAACGCAACGGACGCCGTAACCAAATTAAAGCGCCTTGCCTCTCTTGGGCAGTATAGCGCAGATGAAGCACCCTATCGCATCGACGTGCGTCTGGATAAGGCGGCAAAAACGCTGACCGTTGAGGACAACGGCATCGGTATGACCGAGGAAGAGCTGAAAAAATACATCTGCTCGATCGCACTTTCGGGTGCGGTGGATTTTCTGCAAAAATACGAGGGTGAGGGCGATTCCGCCAAGAACGGCATCATCGGTCACTTCGGCCTTGGATTTTATTCCGCATTTATGGTCAGCGACACCGTAGAGATCCACACAAGATCTTATACAAACGCGCCCGCCGTGCATTGGACCTGCACCGCCGACGGTGATTACGAGATCGAGGCAAGCGACAAGAGCTCGCGCGGCACAGAGGTGATATTGCACATCAGCGACGATGAAGCCGCCTATCTGGAAAGCGGAAAGCTGCGCGAAATGCTGCACAAATATTGCGCCTTTATGCCCGTTGAGATCTATTTTGACGACGGCAGCGAAAAAAAAGAGGGCGAGAGTGAGCAGCCCATCAACGATACCACCCCCTTGTGGCAAAGATCCCCTTCCGAATGCACGGTTGAGGAATATAAGGACTTTTACCGCAAGGTCTTTTCGGATTTCCGCGAGCCGCTGTTCCAGATCCACATCAATGCAGATTACCCCTTAAATTTCAAGGGTATCCTTTATTTCCCCCGTATCGCGAACAATTACGAGTCGATCGAGGGGCAAGTCAAGCTATACTACAATCAGGTCTTTGTCGCCGACAACATTAAAGAGGTCATTCCCGAATATCTGCTGATGTTAAAGGGCGTTTTGGACTGCCCCGAGCTGCC
Organism: Clostridia bacterium; assembly: GCA_017624795.1. Lineage (GTDB taxonomy): Bacteria > Bacillota > Clostridia > Oscillospirales > CAG-272 > Firm-07. Next base: position 1,445 of record JAGAMJ010000064.1, on the reverse strand, counting down.
GCTTAACGTTTCGCGCAGCTATTTGCAGACCAACAGCTACGTGGCAAAGGTCAGCGCGCATATCGTCAAGAAGGTCGCGGACAAGCTGGTGTCGATGTATCGCGAGGATCGCGAGCAGTATGAAAAGGTCTGGGACGATATCAAGACCTTCGTGGAATACGCTTGTATGCGCGGCGAAAAATTCTGGAACCGCACGAAGGACGTAATACTGTTAAAGCTGACCGACGGCTCACACGTGACGGTCAAGGACTATCTGGAAAGTGCCAAGGAAACACACGAGAATACCGTATATTACACGACCGATCGCTCGCTTCAAGCACAGTATATCGCCATGTTTGAGGCACAGGGTATCCGCGTGGTGGAATTTGACAATATGCTGGACACCCAATTCGCCGCTATGGTAGAGAGTCAGATCGCGGGTGTAAAATTTATTCGCGTCGATGCCGACGTGGCAAGCGTTTTGAAGGGCGAGGGCACTGCGGTCGAGGATCAGGCGCTCACCGAGCTTTTCCGCAAGGTCAGCGGCAACGAGAAGCTGACCGTCCGCTTTGAGGCGTTGAAGGACGGTGACATTCCCGTCATTTTGAACGTATCCGAGGAATCCCGCCGTATGGAGGATATGATGCGTATGTACCGCATGACGGGCGGTGAGGACGCGATGCCCGCCTTCCCTGTGGACACTGCGCTGATCGTGAACACCGCTTCCCCTCTGATCAAGCAGATCGGTGAGATGCTTCAAACGAACAGTGAAAAAGCCGAATCTCTGTCGGCGTATCTTTACCGTCTTGCCGTGCTTTCACAGCGCCGCTTCAACGCCGATGAAATGCAGGCATTTTTGAAGGACAGCTATCACATTCTGTCAGAGCTTTCGAAATAACACGGTCAAAACCGATTCGGAAAGAAGGAAAACATATGAAATCCTTTCGTTATATTCCACGGGGCGTTTGCTCCCGCGTGATCGACGTTGAGCTGGACGGCGACGTCATTCGCTCGGTCCGCTTTCAAGGTGGGTGCGCGGGTAATACGCAGGGTGTTGCCGCCTTGGTGCGCGGCATGCGCGTTGCCGATGCCGTCGAGCGTCTTTCGGGGATCCGTTGCGGCTTTAAGCCGACCTCTTGCCCCGATCAGCTGGCACTGGCGCTCAAAGAAGCGATCGAACAAAGCTGATCAAATGATAAAAAGCGCAAGCAGAGCAGCTCTGCTTGCGCTTTTCTTATTCAGCTTTGATGTGAAGTTTCGTCTTGTGCTTCTTCTTGCTCCATTTCTGCAAGAAGCGAGAGGCGGATACGCAACGTGACCAAACTCACGATAAGGTAAAGCCCTGTCATGGCAAGCGCGGCGATACCGCAGATAAAAAACACGGTTTCCTCCACTTGCATCAGGGATACCGCCACCATCAACAGTCCGAAAAGGATCAGGGGCAATTCCCTTTTTAAGCGCTTTTT
>JAGAMJ010000063.1 GCA_017624795.1 Clostridia bacterium | reverse complement strand
GGTGTTTTTCACCGTGCCGCGCGCAAAACAGCACTGACCGAACAGTGCCGCTTGCTGATCGCCCGCCACACCCGCAACGGGGATCGGCGCACCGAGCAGCGAGGCGTCGGTCTGACCGAAGATGCCGCTGGACGGCATCACCGTGGGCAGCATCGCCGCAGGAACGTTGAACAGCTTCAAAAGCTCCCCGTCCCATTGCATCGTGTGAATATTGAATAGCAGCGTGCGCGCCGCGTTCGACGGGTCGGTGGCGTGAACGCGGCCGCCCGTTAAGCGATAGATCAGGAAGCTATCAACCGTGCCGAACAAAAGCTCGCCGCGCTCGGCGCGCTCGCGCGCGCCGTCGACGTTCGTGAGGATCCATTCCAGCTTGGTGGCGGAAAAATAGGCGTCGGGTTTAAGCCCCGTTTTTTGCTTGATCATATCGGCATAACCGTTTGCGACCAGCTCCTCACACCGCGCCGCTGTGCGGCGGCATTGCCACACGATCGCGGGGCAGATCGGCTTGCCCGTTCCCTTTTCCCAAACGACGGTGGTCTCGCGCTGATTGGTGATGCCGATGCCCGCGATATCACTTGGCGCAAGCCCCGCACGCTGCAACGCCTCGCGCGCGCAATAGATCTGGCTTTCAAAAATTTCCTCGGCGTCGTGCTCGACCCACCCCGCCCTTGGGAAATATTGTGTAAATTCCTTGGAGGCAGACGCGATCATATTCCCACACGGATCGAAGATCACGCAGCGAGAGCTGGTCGTTCCCTGATCCAAAGCCATCAAATACTTTTTCATATTGCTTCCTCCCTTTTCAGCTTGCCCTGCTGATGCGATCGCTTGCCGCGCACCAGCCGTTTCACCCTGAACACCGGCTCAAACGCCAGCGCAAACACCCCTTGATCGGTGCTGACCGTCGTCATCGTGCCGTAACGCGCGCGGTAGTTCGCCATCAGTTCAGCCAAAAATTCCTCGGGGACGTTCAGCATCTCGGCAAATTCCCACGCCTCGCGGCAGCCCGCAAGAAAGGCGCGGATCAGCCCGCCAAGCCCCACCAATCGGTCAAAGCTACGGGCACGTGCCCGCTGCTCCATGTGCGGATCGTCCAGAATATTCCCCGTCGAATGTGCGGCGTGCGTCAGCTCCTCGCACAGCACCACGCGGCGCTCTGCCTCGGTGTCGATCTTTTCGGAAAGCGCGATCACGTCGTCGCAGCAAAGCCCCCGAATACGCGGTGAGGTAAAGGGATATTTTTCGATGACCGTCAGCCCCTGCTCCAGGGCTTCGTCCAATAGCACTTCGTATGTTGGCATTCAAGACCTCCGTCAATGCTCGCGCCGTGACTTCACAAAGCGCACGAAATTCTCGATCTCGCGCAGCTCGTCCTCGGAAAATTCCTCACCCTCAAAGTGGGCGGCAAGGGTATGGGGACGCTGCTGCTCCCAGCCCGTCAGATACGCGGGCGTAACGCCCAGCGCCTCGGCAAGCTTGGCAAGGGCGCTTGTGGGGATCTTGTCGGTCTGGCCTGTCGCGTAGCGATGGATCGCGGATTTCGCCAGTCCCGTGGCACTTGCCAGCTCGCCATAGGAAAGTCCGCGCAGCTCCATTTGGGTGCGAATTCGTTCAGATACGGTCATTTTTTGAAACCGCCTTTCGCTTTTTTTCTTCTTTTTTATTGTACCATTTGCAGAACGGAGTGTCAACCGTTCGTCACAATTTCGTGACGAATTAACAATTTGTTCATACTTTTTCGCGCAAAAGTACTTGACAGAAGCGCCAATGTGGTGTATCCTATAATCGTTCCACATTTAGGACGGCTGAAACCGTTGTCACATTTTGTCGAAAAGCAAAGACGCGTAGAATTGTCTGTAAAACGGCGATTTTGGCACAGCTTTTCCCTTTTTGTGCCATTTTTTCGGTCAGATCGTTCCAAAAATAAAACAATAGGCGCATTACACTCGCCGCGGAGAAGTTCTTGCGCCCAACCCGTCCCAAATTCGGGACAGAAAGGAGAACCTATGCCTGTTGCAGGAGCTTGCCCCTATTTCCGCTATGAGAAATCGGGGATCACCTATTGCGAATGCGGAGAACTGCATTTCCCCGACCGCCGTGCGCGCAGAGATATCGTTTACGCCTACTGCGGTCACCCCACAAATTACAGTGCTTGCCCCTTTAAGCACGCGCTGGACGGATATTACGAAAGGAGTCTTTGAGCATGAAAGACAAAAAGGAAGCAATCCACACAAAGGAAGCTGCCCCCACAAAGGAAGCTGCACCCAAAAAGAAAGCGAGCCCCGCAAAAAAAGCGAGCCCAAAAAAGGACACCGACAACGACACACGTCGCTTTTCCTATATGATCGCCTGGCGCGACCGACACATTACGGCGCTGCAAGAGCAGCTGGCAGGCACAGAGGAAACCGAGCGTCTGCTTTGTTCCCTGCTCCATTACGCGCTCACGGCGCTTGCCGGGGCGGACAGGGACGCGGAAGCGTTTGAGGTGAATATTCCCCAAAGCAAGATCACGCAGGCGTTGGACGCGTGGGAATGCCGCGCCGAGCGATCGGAGGACGGCTATTGCGTACGCTTTGAAAGGAAGCCGCAAGCGTCCGCGCCCGACCTTGCGGGAGATCACGCCAATGGCGGAGAAGAAACAGAAAGCTGAAAAGCGGTCAAAGGCAGCCGAGCAGATGCGGCAACTGCTTGCCGAGCGCATACCCGAGGCGGTGGGCGTTTTATTGCAGGTCATGCGAGATGAGGGGCAAAAGCCCGAGCTGCGCATGAAGGCGGCGGAAAGCATTCTCGACCGTGCCTGCGGCAAGGCAAGCACGGCGCAGCCGACCGAGGTGAGTGCCGCCGCGCCGATCTCGATCTCGTTTGAGGGGGTGCTGGAAGAATGGAGCAGATAAAGGAAGCCCTCATATTTGAAAAGCTGCGGCGCGAGGTGCCCAATCCTCGCCAGCGCGAGTTCTTTCTCTCTACGGCGCGCCATACCGCCTACGGCGGGGCGCGCGGGGGCGGAAAATCCTTTGCCATGCGCCGAAAGATGGTGCTGCTTGCCATGCGCTATCCGAAGCTGCGCTTACTGCTGCTGCGCCGCACCCTGCAAGAGCTGCGCGAAAACCACTTACTACCGCTGCAAAGCGATCTGCTCGGCTACGCCGATTACAAAAAGGACGAGCGCACGTTCCTGTTCCCCAACGGCTCGCGCCTCACGCTCGGCTATTGCGACAGCGACAGCGACGTGTTGCAGTATCAGGGCGCGGAATACGACGTGATCGGCTTTGAGGAGGCGACACAGTTCAAGGAGGAATGGATGCTGTTCATCTCGACCTCTCTGCGCACCACCAAGCCCGATTTCAAGCCCCGTATCTATTATACCTGCAACCCCGGGGGCGTCGGGCACGCCTATATCAAGCGGCTGTTCATCGACCGCCGCTTTCGCGAGGGCGAGGATCCGGACGATTACGTCTTTATTCCCGCGCGTGTCTTTGACAACCACGTCCTCATGCAAGCCGATCCCGATTACGTGAAGCGCCTGCAAGCCCTGCCCGAGCATAAGCGCCGCGCCCATTTGGAGGGCGATTGGAACGTCTATGAGGGGCAGGTCTTTGAGGAGCTGCGCTGCGATCCCGCGCATTTTTCTGACCGCCTGTTCACGCACGTGATCGATCCCTTCACACCGCCCGCCGAGTGGCGGCTGTACCGTTCCTTTGACTTTGGCTACGCCAAGCCCTTTTCGGTGGGCTGGTGGGCAAAGGACGGGGACGGGCGGCTCTACCGCATTTTGGAGCTTTACGGCTGCGCGCCGCGCGAGGCGAACGTGGGCGTGCGCTGGACGCCCGAGGAGATCTTTCGGGAGATCCGCCGCATTGAGAGAGAGCACCCCTTTTTGCAGGGGCGGCGCATCGAGGGGGTGGCAGACCCCGCCATCTGGGACGCTTCAAGAGGCGAGTCGATCGCCGAAACCGCCGAGCGCTTCGGCATCTATTTTGAAAAGGGGGACAACCGCCGCGTGGCGGGCTGGATGCAGATCCACAACCGCCTGGTCTTTGACGAGCGCGGCGTGCCGATGCTTTACGTGTTCCGCACCTGCCGCGAATTTTTACGCACTCTGCCAACGCTGCAATACAGCAAGACCTATCCCGAGGACGTGGACTCCGATTTAGAGGACCACATCGCGGACGAAACGCGCTATCTTTGCATGATGGTGCCGATGCTGCCCGATCGGGGCAGAGCGCCCTCGCCCGTCATCTTAACAGATCCCCTGGACCGCCCCGTCGCGGTCTATTCCACACGCGCCGAGCAGCGCGAAAAAACAAAATCATAGGCAAGATCGCCTAGGCAAGATTGCCTAAATGGAGGAAACATGAAAAGAAAGATCATAGACGTCCCTCAGATCAGAGGGGCGATGGAGGAATTACTGAACTATCAAAGGGCAAAAAGCGCTTTTCTTGCCCGCGTTGAAGACGAAGAACAGTTTTATCGCTTGCGGGTAACGCCGGTCGCACATTCCAACAGCGAGGGCGAGCGCTTTGCCCCGACCTCGGCCTGGCTGCTCAACAGCATTCTGCAAAAGCACGCCGATCTTATGGAATATATCCCAACCGCTGCCTGCCTTGCGCGCGAGCCGAGCGACGTGGAGGACGCCAAGGCGCTTTCCCAGATCCTGCCCGTCATTTTGGAGCGCAGCAATTTTGAAAGCACCTATTCGGACAATATGTGGTTCAAGCTTAAGCACGGCGTGTGCGCTTACGGCGTGTTCTGGAATGGTGAGCTGGAAAACGGGCTGGGTGACATCGACGTGCGTCGGGTAGATATGCGCAATCTGTATTGGCAGCCGGGCGTACGGGATATCCAGCATTCCCGCAGCGTTTACTTTGTGGAGCAGCTCAATGCCGACGCCGTACAGGCGCGCTTTCCCCACTACGACGGCTCGCAGACCGATCTTGGCGGTATGCTGCCCATCGAGGGCGATCAGGTGCTGGTGGTCGATTGGTACTATAAAAAGCGCACGCCCGAGGGGCGCACCGTGCTGCATTACTGCAAATTCGCGGGGGACTGCGTCCTGTTCTCGTCCGAGAACGAGGAGGGCTATGAAAACGGCTGGTACGAGCACGGCGAATACCCCTTCGTGCTGGACGTGCTGTATCCCATCGAGGGGGAAAGCGTCGGCTTTGGCATGATCGCCCTTGCGCGTGATCCGCAGATCTATATCGACCGCATGGACCGCAATTTGCTGGAATATATGGATTGGGCGACGCGCGTCCGCTTCTTCTGCAAGAAAAGCACGGGCGTGGACGAGCAGGAGTTTGCCGATCTTTCGCGCTTGATCGTTGGTGTGGAGGGCGACCTTGACGAGGAACGCCTGCGCCAGATCTGCGTGGAGGATCCCGATCCCTTCTGGCTGAACCTCAAAAACGCCAAGGTCAACGAGTTGAAGGAAACCACCGCCAGCCGTGACATTCTGCAAGGGATCCCCGACGGCGGCGTGACCGCCGCCTCTGCCATCGCCGCCTTGCAGGAGGCGGGCAACAAGACCGTGCGCGATATCGTGTCCGCTTCCTATCGCTCGTTTGTGCGAACGGTGCGCCTTGTGATCGAGTGCGTGCGGCAGTTTTACAGCGAAGCCCGCTTCTTCCGCATCTTGGGCGAGAACGGCGACTACCGCTACGTGTCCTTTTCCAATCAAAGCATCGCCGAGCGCCCCATCGGGACGCTTACCGACGGCACGCCGATCTGCCGCCGCCCCATTTTTGACATCGACGTGCGCGCAGTCAAAAAGGATCCGTATACCCGACTGTCCCACAACGAAACCATGAAGGACCTGTACCGTATGGGCGTTTTCGAGCCCGAAAACGCGGCACAGGCAAGCATACTGCTGTCCAATATGGATCTTTCGGGCATCGGTCTGCTGCGCGAGCAAGTCGAGGCGTTGGCAAAGGCAAAGCACCCCGCGAGCCCCGACGCGGCCGCCGCCTCTGCTCCAAGCGACACCAAAGAGGAGGTCAAGGATCCCCTTCTGTACGCCTTTGAAAAGGCGCAGCAGCTGCGCGAGCAAGCCGCCGAGGGCGCGGAGCCGTGATCCGCATTTACGCGAGCCGCAGCGGCGCGTGCTGCCGCTTGCTTGTCACGGGACACGCCCAGGGCGGCGAGGAGAGCCACGTGATCTGTGCGGGTGTTTCCGCGCTTGCGGGGGCGCTTGCCCTGCACGCGGCGGCAAGCTGCCGCCACGCGCGCTATCATATGGCGCCCGGCGAGGTCTTTGTTTCCTGCCCACATCCGGGAGAGGGCTTTGCGCTTGTGATGCGGGGGCTTTGCGAGATCGCAAAAAGCTACCCCGATCAGGTGCAGATCGTGCAATACAGCTCAGTTGACGACAAAATCGAAACGATGTGATATAATCGGTCACGACAAGGGGCAAGGACGCCCTCGCAGCCAAAGCAAGCCGAGCCGCCTTTCCCCTTGTCTGACACCGCGAAAGAGTGAGGTTATTATGCAAAAACAAAACAAATGGCGGCTGCTTCACCTGTTTGGTGAGGACGCCGAGGGTGCATCTACCATACCGCCTGCCCCCACCCCGCAGGCAAATGAAGAAACGGGCGATACCGCAAAAAGCAGCGATCCCGCCGCCGGGGAGAGCGAGAGGGCGAAGCGAAGGAGCGAGGAATTCCGCGCGCTGATGGAGGGCGAATACAAGGACCTTTTCACAGCGTATTTTCAAGAAACCTTTAACCGACGCTTCAAGGAACAAAAGGAAATGAAGGAGCAGCTTTTGCATGCGCGTGCCGTGGCAGACGCGGCAGCGGAGTGCTTCGGTGCGACGGGTGAGGACCTGCTTTTGGCGTTACGGACGGAATATGAGAGAAGAAACGCGTCGGCAGACACGCCAAGAGAGGACCCCGCAAAGCAAGAGGCACTTCAAGCACAGCTTCGCGCGGCGCTGGAAGCTGCGCGTACGGAAACCGAGGCGCGCGTGCTGTCGGGCATTCGCGCGAGAGGCATACGCCCCGTTGAAAGCGCTTTGAGCGAAACGCGGGGCAACGCCCTGCGCTGTGACGCGGCGCATCTTTCCCGCGAGCAGCGCGCCGAGGTGGCGCGCCGCGCCGCCAAGGGTGAGCGCATCAAGCTCTGACACCTTCCTTTCCGCACACAAAGAGAATGGGCTTCATTCTCACAAAAGAAAGGAAAAATATGAACCAAAACAATCTTCATTTTGACCTGCACCTGTTTGGCGCGGGCGAAACCGTCATCACGACCGAGGGCGTCACGGATACCACCACGGGCACCGTAACTCCCTACACCAAATCCCAGGGGCTTTCGGAGGAGATGCGGACCTACTATTCCGATTATCTGATCGATAACGCCGAGCCCAATCTGATCCACGATCAGTTCGCGCAAAAGCTCCCGATCCCCAGGCACGGCGGCAAGACCATTCAGTTCCGCAAGTACGATCCCCTGCCCAAGCTCACCACGGCACTGTCGGAGGGCGTTACCCCCTCGGGACAGACGATGAATATGGGCGTGGTCGAGGCCACCGTGCATCAGTACGGCGGTTACGTCGAGTTTTCCGACCTGCTTTTGCTCACCGCCATTGACAACAACCTTGTTATGGCAACCAAGCTTCTCGGCTCCCAGGCAGGCCGCACGCTGGACACCATCACCCGTGAGGTCCTTTGCGGCGGCACCAACGTGCAGTACGGCGCAGATGCCGTTGACGCGCGCTACCTGCTGACCGGCGGAAAAGCCACGGGCAACCACTATATGTCGGTGGATTGCATCAAGCGCGCCGTGCGCTTTCTCAAAAATCAGAACGCCGAAAAGATCAACGGCGCTTACGCCTGTATCATTCACCCCGACTGCGCCTACGACCTGACCAACGATCCCAACTGGAAGTTCCCCCATCAGTACGCGGACACCAAGGAGCTGTATGAGGGCGAGATCGGTATGATCGAGGGGGTTCGCTTTGTCGAATCCACCGAGGCAAAGATCTTCCACGCCCCCGATCTGACGCCCACCGCCCGTTCGGTCAAATGCTTTGGAGAAGGCTATGAAGAGCTTTTGGGCGACGGGGCTATGTTCGAAGATTACGGAGGCAGAAGCACCAAGCACAGCTTGATGATCCGCTCGATCAACGAGGGGAACCGTGCAAATTCCGACGTGGTCGGCCGCTCTATTCTCGTCTGGGACGAATCCGCAGGATCCTTGCAATATGCGCAGGTCGTCGGCTACATGAACAACGATACCATGGGCGACACCTATCTCTACCTTGACCGTATGCTGGTCGATGCCGATGATCCCACGAAGCCGTATGTTTTCTCCGAGGGTGATATGATCTACCCCGGTGAAGCGGGCTTTGAAGGCAGGGACGTTTACGCCACGCTTGTTATCGGCGACAACGCCTACGGCACGACCGAGCTTTCCGGCGGCGGCTTGCAGCACATCGTCAAGCAGCTTGGCTCTGCCGGCACCGCCGACCCCCTCAACCAGCGCGCGACCGTTGGCTGGAAGGCAACCAAGGCAGCCGTTCGTCTGGTGGAGGCATTTATGGTGCGTATCGAAACCGCATCGACCTTTGAGGCGGGTCAGGAGTAATCGCCTCACCATCAAATAAAAGAGAGGAAAAACCGAATGGAAGATAACGAAAAAAAGACGTTGGCGGCACTGCGTCGCCAAATGGAGGAAATGCGCGCTTCGTATGAGGCAAAGATCGATGCCCTGGAAACCGAGCGCGCCGAAAAGCAGGCAAATGAAATGAGCGAGAAGCGCCTGCGCGAATTCATCAAAAATCAGGAGGCGTGGCTCAACGAGTACGTTGAGGTCAGACTGTTCAAGGACAACGAAAAATACAAGGACGACGTTTACGTGGCGATCAACGGCAAGAACTGCCTGATCCGCCGCGGCGTCTGGACCCGTATCCGCCGCAAATTCGCGCTGCTGCTCGATCAGTCCGAGATCCAGGACCTGCGCACCGCACAGTTCATGGAGCAGGAGTCCTCCCGCTTCGCGGACGAGTCCCTGCGCCACAGCGTGTAAGGAGGTCACGATGATCACGATTTTGGAAGAGATCCCAACCGAGGCAAAAAAGGGCGGCAAAACGCTTTACCGCCGCGTATACCTTTCCAGCGATCCCACCACTCCCCTTCCCACCGACGGCGCGCCCGGCTCGATCGCCCTTTTGAGAGAAACAAACGGCATCGGGATCAGGATCCTGTTCGCCGACGGCATCTGGGGCTCCTTTTAAGGGGGGCAGCGCTATGCTCCCCCCAAAAAGCGCATCTTCCTTCATCGAAACGCTTGTTCGTTATCTGATCCTTTGCGGTGCCTGCCCCCAAAAAGGTGCCGACGTCGCAAAGCCGGACGGAGAGTTCCTTGAATGAAGGAGAGAAAGGCATGAATATCTTACTGTGGCTTAATGAAAATTGGGAGCTGATCTGCATTTGCTTTGGCATTCTGGTCAACGCCGCGGGCGTCGCTTATAACATCTATAAGCTCTGCCGCAGCGGTCACGCCAAGGGTGCCGCCCGTTGGCTCACGATCCTGGATGCGGCACGGCAGTATGAGGTCGAGGCGGAGCAATTTCAGGATTACACCGCCGCCGAAAAGCTGCAATACGTGCTCTCCCGTTTGCGGATCCTTACCGCAGAGCTTGGGGTCCCCTTTGACGAGGCGCGTCTGATCGCACAGATCGAGTCGGACATCGCTTTCAGCAAGGAGGTCAACGCCCAGAAAAGCGAGTGCTTGGAATAAAAGCACCGATCCAAACGGGGACGGGCAAGAGATCGACACCGTCGATCTCTTGCTTTCCCTTGCCAAACTAATGAAAGGAGTTGGAGGTCTGTTTTGAATTATCAGGAAAAGGTCTGCACCCGTGCCGACGTACGGGCGCTGTATGAAAAGGTCGTTGCAAACCCCGCCATTCAAAGCTATCGCGGCTATACCGAAAGCAAATCCTACGGCTGGGACGTCGACGCTGACGATTACGTCAAGCGCGACGGCGAGGTCTGGTTTGAAAATCCCGCCTACGACGCGGATTTTATCCCCGAGGGCGTGAGTGACGGTGGCAACGCCGAGCTGCTGGACGAGCAGCTTGCCGAAAAGGAACAGCAGATCATGGATCTGGAAGATCAGATCGATGATCTGGAAGAAGAAAACGAGATGCTTGAACTGCGTGCCGGTGAAGCAGAGGCACGCGCAAAGGCAGCCGAGAACGAGCGAGATGAGGCGAAGGCCGCCTTGATCGAGCTGCGCCGCGCGCTCATTTTGGTGGGCGAGCTCGCGCAGGCAAAGTAAGCTCTCACCGCTACCGATCCAAGCAAAGGGGGCTATGCCCCCGCAGGCGCCGATTTTTCGGCGCCTGTTTTTCGTTTGCCCCGATGCAGATCGTCCAAGTTCCGTGCTGCGCGAGGGCGTCTGGCGCAGTCCGTTTGTGAAAAAT
>JAGAMJ010000062.1 GCA_017624795.1 Clostridia bacterium | reverse complement strand
TTTCTCAGCAGCAGCTTTTTCTTCGGCTAATTTTTTTGCTTTTTTCTTTTTCGAAAATCCAAACACGGTGATCCCTCCCTTTTTCTTTATTTTAACACGGTTTTCGAAAAAAATCAACGCCTTTCGACAAATCTGCGGTCGATTTTGCCCATCTTTTTTTGGCGCAAGTACTTGACACGCCGACAAATGTGTGCTATAATGCTCTCTGTCATTCAGTATATGGAGGCATAGCCCAGTTGGTTAGAGCGCACGGTTCACATCCGTGAGGTCGAAGGTTCGAGCCCTTCTGTCTCCACCAAAGTAAAAAAGGCACCAAGTGGGTGCCTTTTTTGTTTTGCTGTCGCCGGAAAGTGAGAGAACCTCGCCACCGCTTGCGGTGGCGAAGGGCGCATTTGACGGTTTGCGAAGCAAATGGCGGTTGTGAACCGCCAAGACAAATGTAGCTTTTCGCGCAACGCGCGAAAATGACGAGCGCCTTCTTTGCGCGGCAAGAGCCGCAAATCAAAATGGATTTTTGCTTCATTGTGAAAAGGACTTCCCATTTATATTTCAGTTTCACAATACAGCGACGCAAGCAGCGGCAGTGAGCGCGGATCGCTTGCGGTCAGAGTGACACTGCCAACACTTCCTTTTGGCGCGAGCAGCCCCTCCTTCGCAAGGCGGCGGGCAAGCTCTCTTGCCGTGCCCTTGGCGCCATCAAATAAGGGCACGTTGCGCCCCAGCGCGCGCAAAATGGCGGCGCTTGCAAAGGGGAAGTGCGTGCAGCCCAGCACCACGGCGTCGGGTGGATCGCGCCGAAAGGGGGCAAGCAAGGTGTCAAGATAGGCGTCCATTTCGGGGGAATCTGAAAGCCCCCTTTCGACCAGCCGCACGATGTTTGGTGCGGGAATTTTGAAAACGGTTGCGTTTTTTGCGTAAATTTCCTCTAAATGATCAAATTTTTCCATATGCAGCGTGGCAGCCGTGGCAAGCACCAGCACGGTGGGGCTTTCCTTTACCGAGGTGGCGGGGCGCAGCGCGGGCTCCATGCCGATAATCGGTGTGCGCGGATAGAGCCGCCGCAGCTCCTCCACCGCCACGGCGGTTGCGGTGTTGCAGGCAAGCACAAGCGCCTTGGCGCTTTCCAGCAGCCGCGCCGCGTGGTACAGCACCAATCGACGGATATCCGCCACGGGGCGCTCGCCGTACGGGGCGTTTGCCGTATCGCCAAAAAAAGTAAGCTGCTCCGACGGGAGCAGCTTTTTGACTTCTCGCAGAACGCCGATGCCACCCGCGCCCGAATCAAACAGGGCGATGGGGGCGGCGTTGTTTTTTTGTGTGGTCAAGACTTGGTCGTCACCGAGGTGGGCGTTAGATCAAAATGGGATTTTCTCATACCGTTTCCCCCTGTTTTTGAAAAAAAGTAGAGATCGGTCGGTATATCGAAAGGTCATTTCATACCGATCAGAGCATACAGTACGGCGCGAAATTCGTCAAGAGATCGTGCGTGCGTCAGCGCCTCTCTTGCGGCGGATGCACCGCGCAAGCCCTTACAATACCATAGCATATGCTTGCGCGCCTCGGCAAGTCCCGTTCGCTCGCCTTTTCTTTTCACCATATCGGCGGCGTGGAACAGCGCTGTGTCGATGCGCTCCTTGTCGGTTGGCGGCGTGTAGGGTGTTCCCTCGTCCATCGCGACGATCTCACTAAAAAGGAAAGGGTTGCCCATCGCGCCCCGCGCGATCATCACACCGTCACATGCGGTTTCCTCCCGCATACGGCGCACGTCTTCGGCGGAAAAAAGATCGCCGTTGCCCACAACGGGGATCTTTACGGCGCGCTTCACTGCGGCAATAACACGATTATCGCTGAACGGTGCATAAAATTGCTGACGGGTACGCCCGTGCACCGTGATCAGATCAGCTCCCGCTGCTTCCATGCGCTTTGCAAATTCGGGGGCGTTTTTGCTGCTTTCGTCCCACCCCGCGCGGATCTTGACGGTCACGGGGAGCTTCACCGCGTCCTTTACCGCCCGTACGATGGCGGCGGCGCGATCGGGATCGCGCATCAAGGCGCTGCCCTCGTTGTTGCTGACCACCTTATGTACGGGGCAGCCCATATTGATATCAATGGCGGCGGGTGCTGCTTCCCGTTTGGCGCCGCGGTACTCGCCTGTTTCCAAAAGAATGGCTGCCTCCCTCATAAAATCGGACTCGCTGCCAAACAGCTGGATCGCCATCGGTGCTTCCTCTTTTGAAATATCGGCAAGAGGGGCGGTACGCACGGGCACCGATGCCCTGGCGCGCTGCTCGAAGCACAGTGCCTTTGCCGATACCATCTCGCTCACGGTATATTCCGCGCCGGCACGGCGGCAAAGCAAGCGAAAAGAGGCGTCGCTCACCCCCGCCATAGGGGCAAGAAGCAAGCCGTGGGGGAGCGTGCGCGCGCCGATCTTCAAGGGTGCCATTATCCGTTATACAGGCGCGTCATGCGGCACGCCTCGGTATGGATCTTTTGGCAAAGCTCGGGCGGAAAGCCCGCCTCTACTCCGGGATCGCACAGGTCGCCCACGTTGATGATGCGCTTGCGTCCCGTCACGGTATAGAAAATGGTCGCGGCGGCAAGATAGCTGCCGATGGGGGTTGCGTGATTGCCGTCCTCGCGATAGAGCGTGTCGGGCGTTTCGGTCAAAAGAATACGCGAAAAGACCTCCCCTGCAGGGGCAAAGTGGCAGCCCGCCGCGCGGCAGAAGCTATGATATGCCTCGGTCATGGGACGCTGTGCCTCGCGGTGGTTGCGCCCTGCCCAGGGCATATACAGATATAACGCGGAGCCCGCCTTGTCGGCATGGTCTTTAAGTGACTTGGGTCTTTCCTTGAACGTCGCGGGATCAAACCCCGTGGCGCGGTCCTGCGAGATGTTGGCATCGTATTTTCCGCAGCGGATATTAAAAACGGTATGCGGTGTGTTCAAAAG
>JAGAMJ010000061.1 GCA_017624795.1 Clostridia bacterium | reverse complement strand
CGCGTCATAGCGGCAGCCGAGCGCGCGCGGGCGATGATGTGCTCGCCCTCCTCTATGGCGCGGTCGGCGATCTCCTGTCGAATATCGGCAGCGCGGTCGGCGTACTCGCCCGCGGCGGCGCGGCAATCGCTTTGCGCCTCCTCCAGGATCGTGCGCGCGCGCTCCTTGGCATCGGCAAGGATACGCTCGGTGATCTTATCAAGTCCTTTCATGATTTTGCCCGATCACACCTTGGCAAACAACACCAGCAAAAGCGAGATCAGAACCGCAAAAATGGCGTAGGTTTCCACCAACGCAGATGCAGTGATCGCTTTACCCACCTCGTCCGGGCGCTTGGCGATCAGGTTGACGCCAGACGCCGCGACCTTTGCCTGCTTGATCGCGGAAAAATAACCGACGATGGCGATCGGAAGCGCCGCCATCAGGAAATAAACACCCTGGGAAACCGAAAGCGCCGCGGGATCGCCAAGCAGTCCGATCTTGAACACGATCAAAAAGGCGGTGATCAGACCGTAAATGCCCTGTGTACCCGGCAGTGCCTGCAAGATCAGCACCTTGCCGAATTTAGAGGGATCCTCAGTAAGCAGTCCCGATGCCGCCTCACCCACCATGGAAACGCCCTTGGCAGAGCCGATGCCCGCAAGCATAACGGCAAGCACCGCACCAAGCAGTGCAAGATTTTGTCCTGTGAAAACCATGTCAAAAAAGTTCATATTCGCTTCTCCTTTAATCAAAATTGATCTGTAATTGTTCACTATCCCCCACAACGGGGTCTTTTTTCTTGTTCTTTGTGCCCTTTTCCTCGGTCGGGGCAAGCTCGGTCGTGTAGCGGTCGGACGGAGCCATCGGGCGGAAGGGCGTGCCGCCCTCCTCATAAAATTTATTGAAAAATTCGATATACTGCAAGCGAGAGGTGTGCACGAAGGTGCCAAGCACGTTGATCACCAGATTGAGCAGATGTCCCACGGCAAAGACGACCAGCATCAGCAAAATGCCGATAAAGCTTGCGCCCTTTAAGGTGGCAAGAATATTGACCACCTGTCCGATAACGCCCGCGGCAAGCCCGAGCGCGAGAATACGGGAATACGAGAGCAGATCCGACGCGTAGTTGATCAGATCGTAAAGCCCCAGAAAGCCGCCAGCGATCTTCATCGCGACGCTCTTTTGTGCCGCCCCTGCGTGAGCACGATCGACAAAACGCCAAAGGCGGTCAGCCAGATGCCCACCGTTTGCGAGATAAACAGCATCGCCAGCCCCGCGAAAAGCACCCAATAGGTCACGATATCAAACAGCGCGTCAAGGGGCTTTCCCTCTCGGCACAGAATAAACGCCTTCACCGCCATACCCGCGACAAGGTGCAACGCACCCACGCCAAGTGAGATCAGCAAAAATGCCATCGGATTTTGAATGGGATCAAACAAAACCGCAACGTTCGCCGCCTCGGCGGGCAGGATCGACAGCCGCGGCAGCTCGTTTGTCGGCGTTCCAAGCACGTTTTCCATAAACGCAAGCGGAAAATTGCCGAAATACGAGCCGAACAGCACTCCGAAGATCACGCACGAGATACCGCAATACCCGAACATCAGCAAAAATCGCTTCATGCCCTCTCTTGGGTGCAGCCAGCGCACCGCGGCAAAGCACAAGACCGACATCACAAGTCCGTATCCCGCATCGGCAAACATCAGACCGAAGATGAGAAAATAGAAGATGCTCATCACAAGGGTGGGGTCGAACGTGCCGTATTTGGGGTAAGCATACATGCCCAGCACCCATTCGAAATTTTTGGCAAAGCCGTTGTTTTTCAGCAGGATCGGTACGTCGTCGCCCTCATCGGGTGGTTCAAACTCATACGCGACGCAAAAGTCGGATAAGGCATCGGTCACCTGCTTTTTTTGGGAAACGGGACACCACCCGTTCAAGATCACGCAGCGCTCGGTCGCGCGCAAGCTTTGTTTGTTTTGCTCGACCAAAAGCGTTGTGCGTTCCAGATCCGACAGGATCTCGACCTCCGAAAGCTTGTCCGAAAGAACGGCAAGACGTGCCTTTGTTTTTTCGACATTTTCCTGTATCTCGCGATATTCCCTGTCGGTGCGGTCAAACAGCTGCCTTGCGCTTTGATGCTCGTGCGGGAGCGGCGCCTTGATGAACCCAAAGCCCGACAGCGCGCGCAGCGCCTCCCCCGTTTCGGCACGGTGCGCGATCAGCGCGATATAAACGCCCGTCGCATCGGTGTGCAGCACGTGAAGATCCGCAGCAAACGGCGAGAGTGCCGCCTCGATCCGTTCTCGGCGCGTGCCGCCCGGTAAGCTGCCCAGCGTGTAGGTGACGGTATCCGTGCCGTCAAAATCAAGATAAAAATCAAGATCCAGATACGGTTCAAGCGCTTTCATTTTTTCAAGTGCCGCGTCGGTCTGCTTTTTCAGCGCCTCCTGCTGTGCAAGGATCTTTTCGGCCTCCTCCACGACCTTCCACGCCGTGTCAAAACGCCCGTCTGTGCGGAAGGCATCGAAGGACACCTGGGTCTGCACGCCGAATAAGCTCTTTTTTCGTTTGCTGTAACGGGCAAGCACGGGCAAAACCGCCTCAATACGCGAAAGCCGTTCGGCAGCTTCTCCGACGCCCACACCCGTGACAAGGCGCGGCGGCGCGCTGTCGCCGTCGATCTCCTCGCCCCGACGAAGCGAGATCGCGCGTAGGCGCATCAGTCGCCGCAATATGACGTCGGCATCAGTCGCGCGAGCGATGACCGTCAGCTTTTCCATAGTGATCACTGACATTTTTCAACGATCTCCCATACGATAATTTTGATTGCCTCGTCTATTCTTTCCCGTGCGGCTGCTTTCAGCTCCCGTGCCTCCTCCTGCGCTTCGGCTCTCTTTTTATCCTCCAACGCAAGGGCGCGGCGGCGCATCTCGGCAAGCTCGGCAGCGTACTCCGCCTCGGTATTTTCCCTCACCGCAGTGCAGTGCGCTTCGCCCTGTGCCCTTACGCGCTCGCGCATCTCCACCGCTTTTTCCTCGGCGACACGGCAAAGCACAGCCGCCTGATCCTCTGCCT
>JAGAMJ010000060.1 GCA_017624795.1 Clostridia bacterium | reverse complement strand
GTGGTGGTTTTTCCCGCACCGTTTGCACCGATCAGCGACACGATCTCGCCTTTGTTTACCTCAAAGGAGATGCCCTTCAGCGCGCGGATCATGCCGTAATATACGCTCAGATCTTCTACTCTCAGCAAAGCTTCTGACATGGCTACCTCCTTCTTAATCGCCAAGGTACGCCTTGACAACCGAGGGATCGGAAAGAACCGTCGCGGTGTCGCCCTTGGCAAGCTCGGTGCCGAAATTCAGCACCGTCAGATTTTCACAAATGCCGCTGACAAGCCGCATATCGTGCTCGATCAGCAGAATGGTCATACCGAACTCGCGGCGCACGAAGGTGATGTCGTCCATGAGCTCTTGCGTTTCGTTGGGGTTCATACCCGCCGCGGGCTCATCCAGCAAAAGCAGCGTGGGGTTGGTCGCCATCGCACGGGCGATCTCCAGCTTTCTCTGCTTACCGTAGGGCAGGTTCGCCGCAAGATAATCCTTATACTCATCCAGCTGGAAGACCTTCAAAAGCTCCAACGCGCGATCAAACATCTCGCGCTCGGACGCCTTGTGACGGGGCAGGCGGAAGATCGACTGCGCCATATTGCAGGGGATCTGATTGGAAAGACCGACCATCACGTTTTCAATGACCGTGAGGTTATTAAAAAGACGAATGTTCTGGAAGGTGCGGGCGATGCCCAGCTTGTTGATCTCAACAGGGGGCTTGCCGGTGATATCCTTGCCGCAAAGCAGGATCTTGCCCGACGTCGGCTTATACACGCCCGTGAGCAGATTGAACACGGTGGTCTTACCCGCACCGTTGGGACCAATCAGACCGTAAAGCTCGCCTTTTTTGATCTCCAAATTCACGTCGTCTACCGCACGAAGACCGCCGAACTGAATACACAGATGCTCGGTCCTCAGCACGGGAACGTCGGGGGCGGAGGTCACAATTTTTTCATCAGTCATTGTTTGCTTCCTCCTCTCCCGTGTCGGCGTTTTCCGCTACCGTTTGCTTCTTTTTGAAAATCTTCTCGCTGATCGTGCGCATATTGTACTTCTCGCGGAAGCCCTTGAGTCCGGGCGCGTTGCGATAGATCACGATCAGGATCAGGATCAGCGAGTAGATCACGTTTTGCAGCACCGACAGGTTGCCCGTCAGAACAGTTTGCAGCTTAACGTTGATAAAGGTGATCAGCGCCGCCGCAAGCATCGAGCCGTTGATCGAGCCCATGCCGCCCAGCACCACCATCACGAGGATCTCAATGGAATAATTGTAATCGAAGGTCGCGCTTTGCACGCGAGATTGGCTGTAACTGTAAAGCACGCCCGCCACGCCCGCAAAAAAGGACGAAATGGTAAAGACAAACAGCTTATATTTGGTAATGTCAATACCCGTGGCGCGGGCGGCGATCTCATTGTCCTTGATGGAAATAATGGCGCGGCCGTGCTTCGAGCGCATCAGGTTCTGCGTGACCGCAAGGCAGGCAAGCACCATCAAAAAGCCGAAAATAAACAGATATTTTCTGCTAAATCGGGGCGTTTCCAAGCCGAGCGTACCGCCGAACAGCGTCGCGGGCAGATTCATCACGACCGAGCGCACGATCTCACCAAAGGCAAGCGTTACGATCGCCAGATAATCTCCACGCAAGCGTAATGCGGGCAAGCCGATCATAAAGCCAAAAGCGGCGGCAACCAATCCACCCACGAGAAGCGAAAACACAAAAACAACAAGATTGCTTCCGGCAACGCCCATAGAAGCGGTCAGTGCCTGAGCAAGCTTGCCGCCAAGGAAAGCGCCGACGCACATAAAGCCGGCGTGACCGAGAGAAAGCTCACCAAGAAAGCCGACCACCATACAAAGGGATATCGCCAACAGCACGGCGATCGAAATCTGTTCAAGAAGGAACTGCGTTCCCATTTTCAAAAGCCCTGTTGCCGAAAGCAAGCCGAACACCGCCGTGAAAACACCAACGATCAGATAATTGGCATAATTGCGCACGAAGGGCTTTTTGAAAAAAGCAAGGATGCGATTCATACCTTTTCCCTCCTTGTCTTGCCAAGCAGACCTGCGGGCTTGACCAGCAGAATCACGATCAGAACGGCAAACTCGATCGCCTCGGTAAAGGGCGCCAACACGGGAATGCTGAGCGCAACGCTTTCGATCACGCCAAGCAAAATACCGCCAAGCATCGCGCCGGGGATCGAGCCGATACCGCCGATAACCGCCGCAGTAAATGCCTTGATGCCGGGCATCGCGCCGAGCGTGTTGGAAAGACTGGGTGCCTTCATCAGCATCAGATATGCAGCCACCGCCGCCAAGGCAGAGCCAATGGCGAAGGTGATGGCGATAATGGCATTGGTATTCACACCCATCAGCTGTGCCGCGCCTCTATCCTCGGAAACGGCAACCATCGCACGGCCTGGCTTGGTATATTTGACAAATACGGTCAACGCCGACATGACCACCACTGTTACCGCAAGCGTCACAACGGTGCTGTAAGCAATACGCAGCTCACCGAATGTCCACGCGCCGCTGATCTGCAAGCGTGTGGGCATCTTGGGTGCCGCACCGAACACGATCTGTGCAAGACTCTGCAACAGAGAGCTGACACCGATCGCGGTGATCAGCACCGCCAAGGGCGAGGAGCCGCGCAAGGGACGATACGCAAAGCGCTCTACGCAAATGCCCAGGATCACGCAGAATACAATTGCAACAGCCAAGGCGGGGATGGGCTGATTCACCAACAGCAGCGTGGTAAACATGGCATAGCCACCCACCATGATGATATCACCGTGGGCAAAATTCAGCATTTTGGCAATACCGTACACCATCGTATAGCCAATGGCAATGATCGCATACGTACCGCCTGAGCTGAGACCGTTGAGAATAGCTGTTAAAAAATCCATATCTTAAATCTTCCTATTATGACAAGTTTGCTGGCGAGGAAAACCTCGCCAGCAAACAAATTATGTGAAGCAATAGCTTATCAGCTATTGGCCTCCTTGATCACGTGAACCAGAGCTTCCTTGTTCACAAAGCCCTCGGCAGTCCACTTTACAGTACCCGTGCCGGTCACAGCCCCGGTGTACTCGTAGCCGCCGTTCAGCTGCGCCTTCAGGATCTCGCACATATCGGAGGCGGAGGTGGAGGCGTCAACGGTCTTTCCTTCCTCAACGGCCTTCTTCAAAGCGCCGAAGATGGCGTAAACGCAGTCGTATGCGGAAGCGCCGAACTGGTTGAGCGTGTCAGCACCGTACTTTGCGGTGTAGTTGTCGATAAAGGTCTTGGCAGCACCCTCGGTAGCAGCGGAGTTGAAGTGCGTGAGCATGGTGATCTTCTGGGGGATCTCACTGATGGTGAAACCCTTAGCAGACTCAATACCGTCAAAGCCGTCGCAGCCGTAGTAGGTCTTAATGCCCGTTTCTGCCTTTGCCTGCGTCATAAAGAGAGCGGCGGGGGTGTAGTAGATGGGCATGAAAATGAACTCGCACTCCCTGAGCTGAGCGATCTGCGTCTCAAAGTTGGATGCGGTCTGGGTGGTAAAGGATGCCTCTACGACCGTGATGCCGGTGCTGAGGTTTGCCTTGAACTCGTTACGGATACCCGTGGAGTAATCCAGATCGGACTGATAGAAGATACCGATCTTAGAAAGGTTCAGGGTATTCACGTAGTTAGCGGCAGCAACGCCCTGCTTGGCATCGGCAAAGCACATCTGGTAACCGTTGGACTCTGCGCGAACAGCGTCGGCAGAGGCGGAGGGAGTCATAAAGAACACGTTGTCTTCCTTAGACAGGGTCTTGAACTCCAATGCGGGCTGAGTGGTTACGCAGCCCAGAGAGATCTGCATGCCCCAGCTGATCAGCTCTGCGTAGTTGTTCTGCACCTTGGATTTGTCGTTGACGTCGTCCATGGCCTTCAGCTCAAGCTTAATGCCGTTGAGACCGCCCTTTTCGTTGATCTCGTCAACAGCCATCTGAGCAGCGTTGGCAACGCCCAGACCGTAAACGGCAGCGTCACCCGTGAGAGGACCGGAAAGACCGATCTTGATGGTTTCGCTATCTTTGCTGCAAGAGGACAGCGCTGCGCAGCAGCCTGCAACCATCAGAACAGCAAGCACGATGGAAAGAAACTTTTTCATGATTTTTTCTCCTTAAAAAGAAATAAATTGTGCCGTGCTTTTTGAGTTCACGGCATCTTATTTTCGATTATACAGCATCGCACGCGATTTTGCAATAGTCACTTTGCACAAAATATCATTATTTATTAAATAAATTTCATTTTTTTGCCACACTTTTGCCAAAAATCCACTGTGATAAGCGCGCAAATGCCGTGAAATGATAAAAATAACGACTGTATTGCGGAGGGGGGAACGATGCTTTTTTCATCCTTTTCGTTTTTGCTTTGGTTTTTACCCGCAACGCTGCTTCTTTATTTTCTGCCGCCCTTCCTTTTTGGGCTTTTCAAGGAAAAGACCAAGGGCGGGGGGCGCGTCTTGCCGTGGCAAAACGGCGTGCTGCTTGCGGCAAGTCTGCTCTTTTATGCGTGGGGCGAGCCGCTTTACCTTTTTTT
>JAGAMJ010000059.1 GCA_017624795.1 Clostridia bacterium | reverse complement strand
CAACCTTGGCAGAGTGAAAGTCGCAATAGCGACACTTCTGCACGCAAAAGGGAATATGCAAATACAACCCAAGTCTTGCCATATTTCCCTCCTTAATCGTCGTCCTCCAATTTGAGCACCGCCATGAACGCCTCGGGCGACACCTGTACCGAGCCGAGCTGGCGCATCTTCTTCTTGCCTTCCTTCTGTTTTTCCAGAAGCTTTTTCTTACGGGTGATATCACCACCATAGCACTTGGCAAGCACGTCCTTGCGCATCGCCTTGACGGTTTCACGCGCGATAATCTTGGAGCCGATCGCCGCCTGGATCGGTACCTCAAAGAGCTGGCGCGGTATGTTTTCCTTCAAGCGCTCCGCGATTTTTCTCGCGCGCGCATACGCTTTTTCTTCGTGTACGATGAAGGAAAGCGCGTCCACCTGCTCGCCGTTGAGCAAGAAATCCAGCTTCACAAGCTTGCTTTCCACGTACCCTTCCAGCTCATAGTCCAGCGATGCGTAGCCGCGCGAACGGCTTTTCAAGGCGTCAAAAAAGTCGTATATGATCTCGTTTAGGGGCAAACGGTAGTGCAATTCCACGCGCTTGGTATCCAGATATTTCATATCAATAAACTCGCCGCGACGATCCTGACAAAGATCCATCAGTCCCCCAACGTAATCGGTGGGCGTGATGATCGACGCGCGCACGATCGGCTCCGCCGCCTTGTCGATCTCGGCAGGATCGGGGTAGTTGGTGGGGTTGTCGATGCGTAAAAGCTCGCCGTCGCGCTTTGTGATCTCGTAAATAACGCTGGGGGCGGTGGTGATCAGATCCAGATTGAACTCGCGCTCCAAGCGTTCCTCGATGATCTCCATATGCAAAAGCCCCAAAAATCCGCAGCGGTAGCCAAAGCCAAGCGCGATCGAGGTTTCGGGCTCAAACACAAGCGCCGCGTCGTTGAGCTGCAATTTTTCCAAAGCGTCACGCAGATCGCCGTAACGCGACCCGTCTGCGGGGTAAATGCCCGCATAGACCATGGGCTGCACCGCCTTGAAGCCGGGCAGTGGCTCGGCTGTCGGCGCACTTGCTAGCGTCACGGTATCACCCACGCGTGTATCCCCAACGCTTTTGATCGAGGCAGTGATATAGCCGACCTCGCCCGCACGAAGCTCCTCACACTTGGAAAGTCCAAAGGCGTCCATCACGCCAACGTCCACCACATCAAATTCACGCCCGTTGCTCATCAGGCGGATACGGTCACCCGAACGGACCTTGCCGTCCACCAGGCGCACGTAAACGACAACGCCAAGGTAGCTGTCGTAATATGAGTCGAAGATCAAAGCTTTCAGGGGCGCGTTCTCGTCACCTTCCGGCGCGGGGATATCCCGTACAACCGCTTCCAGCACGTCGGGGATATTCAGTCCCACCTTTGCTGAAACGGCGGGGCAATCCATCGCGGGGATCCCGATCACGTCCTCGATCTCCTTGCGCGTGCCGTCGATATCGGCGGAGGGCAAGTCGATCTTATTGATCACGGGCAGGATCTCAAGATCCGAGTCCACGGCAAGATAGGCGTTGGCAAGCGTCTGCGCCTCAATGCCCTGCGTGGCGTCCACCACGAGCAGCGCACCCTCGCAGGCGTTGAGTGAGCGTGACACCTCGTAATTGAAGTCCACGTGACCGGGGGTGTCGATCAGGTTCAGCGTATACTGCTCGCCGTCGGGCGCGTTGTAAAGCAGACGAACGGCTCTTGCCTTGATGGTGATGCCTCTCTCTTTTTCCAGATCCATATTGTCTAAGATCTGCTCCTCCATATCGCGCTTTGAAACGGTCTGCGTCGCTTCCAGCAAGCGATCGGCAAGGGTAGATTTTCCGTGGTCGATGTGAGCGATGATCGAAAAATTGCGAATATGCGCTTGTCTGTCGGTCTGTGCCATAAGTACCTCTCGTTTCATTTCACAATGCGTACATAAACGTTATAAATATTATTATACATAAAAAAGCAGATTTCTACAACCGTTTTTTTGATTTTTTTATATTTGTAACGCGCTTTTGGTTTTTTATCCATCAAATATAGCAATTTTTGTCTTTCTTTTTGCCATTTATGACTTGAAGAAGAACAGAATTTGTCTTATAATGGACTTAATAAACGCGTGTAGCGTACACAACTTGGAAAGGATATGTTCTTATGAAAAAGGGCTGTGTGGTCGTCGGATACGGCGGCATGGGTGGCTGGCATACACGCCACATTTTAGAGGCAGGCGTGGTCGAGCTGCTCGGCATTTACGATATCAAAGAGGAGCGCTCGGCGCTTGCAAGAGAGAACGGGATCCGTGCTTACAGCTCATTTGACGAGGTGCTCCGGGACCCCAAGGTCGATTTCATCACCATCGCAACCCCCAACGAGTGGCATAAGCCCCTTGCCATTGCGGCGCTTCGCGCGGGCAAGCACGTCATTTCCGAAAAGCCCGTCACGCTTTCCTCTGCCGACCTTGCCGAGATCTGTGCCGTTGCAAACGAGTGCGGCAGGCTCTTTACCGCGCATCAGAACCGCCGCTGGGACGCTGACTATCAGATGACGCGCACCGCCTATCACAGCGGTAAGCTTGGCAAGATCACCTCGGTCGAATCCCGCTATCACGGCTCGCGCGGCATTCCCGGCGATTGGCGAGGCAAAAAAGAGCACGGCGGCGGCATGATCTTTGACTGGGGCGTGCATCTCATTGACCAGATGCTTGGCATCATCGACGACAAAAAGCTGCTTTCCGTGTACTGCCGCTGCGATCATATCACCAACGACGAGGTCGACGACGGCTTCAAGCTGGATCTGTATTTTGAGGACGACATCACCGCTCGCATCGAGGTCGGCACGACCAACTTCATTTCTCTGCCCCGTTTTTACATCACGGGCGTGAACGGCACGGGTGTCGTGAGCGATTGGCGTGACGAGTGCCGCTTGGTGCTTTGCCGTTCTTGGGAGGACAAGGACGTCGCCCCCGTGGTGACCTCCGCGGGCTTCACCAAGACCATGGCACCCCGTGACGAAAAGACCACCACCGAGGAGTTCATTCCCCGTCCCGCGCTTGACGTGCACGACTTTTACCGCAACTTCGCCGACGCCATTGACGGCAAGGCAACGCAGATCGTGACGCACAGGCAGCTGATGCGCTCCATGAAGATCATGGAGGCGGCATTTGAGTCCGACGCAAAGCGCGCACCCGTTGCGTTCGAGGATATCGAAACCGAGCCACGCACCATTTAATGCAAAGAAAATAAAAAGGGAGAGGCACGCCTCTCCCTTTTTATTTTCGGGGATCAGTTGCAGCAGCAGCAAAGAACGATCAGAGCAATAATGATGATCCAGCAGCAGTTGTTATCACCGAATACGTTACCCAGGCAGTTGTTCATAGTGAGATCCTCCTTATAGCTTTGGGGGAGTTTGTCGTTTTCTCTCCCTCGGTATCATCTTATGTCGCCGACGCAAAAAGGTGCGAAAAAAAGGGGAAACAAAAAACCGCGCCGAGAAAAAGGACTCTTGGCGCAGTTTTCCAAATTTTTATACTATTTTTCCATTTTCAATTTTCATTATTCCAAATTTATTAAATAAGGTCACCGCTTTCGTCCAATTCTGCATCTAAAACCACCCTTGCCACGCGCACCTTCTTCACATACTCGGAAACCGCCACGTGCGCGGGGTGTACCTTATAGGTGTGCAGCGCGTCAAGGGAGTCGAAGCGCGTCACCAGCATCATATCGTAAGACATCTCGGTACGCGACACGTCCCTGCCAAGCTGCATGAGCTTGATCTCGGGAATGATCGCGGGCAGTGCCAGAAGCCGCTCGCGCACGTAAGCCATATTTTCCTCGCGCGTGCGCCCCTCACCGTCCCCAAATTTCCACATCACAACGTGCTCTATCATTTTCAAAACTCCTTTTTCTTTTTATCTTACCATAAATCTCCCCCGCCGTCAACCGACGCAAAAAAGTTGCAAAGTGGTGTTGCATTCTATATAGTTTTATGTTAAAATAATGTATATTTATATTGAGGTGAGTTTGTGGACTACCGTTTTTCTGATAAGCTTTCCGGCTTAAAGCCCTCCGCCATTCGTGAGATCTTCAAAAATCTGACCGATCCCACCGTCATTTCCTTTGCGGCGGGCAACCCCGCAGCAGAGTCCTTCCCCGTGGAGGAGCTGGCGCGGCTTTCTGCCGATATTTTTCAAAGCGCGCCCGTCGCGGCGCTGCAATACAGCATCACCGAAGGTTACACGCCCTTGCGCGAAGCGATCGCAAAGCGCCAGCGCGAGGTCTTCGGCATCGGACGCTCGAAGGATCTCGGCGACGCCTTTAACGACAGCTGTATGGTGGTGTCGGGCGGCCAGCAAGGCATTGAGCTTGCCTGCAAGGTGTTTTGCAACGAGGGTGACGTGGTGCTTTGCGAAAATCCCACCTTCATCGGCTCACTCAATTCCTTTCGCTCCAACGGCGCGCGCACCGTGGGTGTGGAAATGGGCGAGGACGGCATCGACCCCGATGCCCTGGAACGCGCCATTCAGGATAACCCCCGTGTCAAGCTCCTGTATCTGATCCCCACCTTCCAAAACCCGTCGGGGATCACGACAAGCTATGAAAAGCGCCGTCGCATCTATGAGATCGCAAAAAAATACGCCCTGCCGATCTTGGAGGATAACCCCTACGGCGAGCTACGCTTTGCGGGCGATGAGATCCCCACCGTCAAGTCGATGGACACCGAGGGGCTTGTGATCTATTGCTCGTCGTTTTCCAAGATCCTGTCAGCGGGCATGCGGCTTGGCTTTGTGGTCGCGCCCGAGGCGATCATTTCGAAAATGGCGGTCGCGAAGCAGGGCGAGGACGTGCATACCAACATCTTTTTCCAGATGCTGTGCCACCGCTTTATGACCGAATGCGACCTTGACGCGCACATCGAAAAGATCCGCGCGCTCTACCGCCGCAAATGCACCCTGATGCTGACCGAGCTGGATAAGCACTTGCCGAAAGAGATCTCCTTTACCCGTCCCGAGGGGGGACTGTTCATCTGGTGCACGCTGCCCGAGGGCGTCGATATGAACGATTTCGTCAGGGAAGCGCTTGCACGCAAGGTTGCCGTTGTACCCGGCACCGCCTTTAACTGCGACACAGAAGCCCCCTCGCGCTCTTTCCGTCTGAACTACTCCACCCCCTCCGATGAGCAGATCATCGAGGGCGTGAAGCGCCTTGGCGAGGCGGCACGCGCCGTCATCTCAATTTGAAAGGACACAAATCATGATCAACGATCAAAAAATTTGCTTTTCGGGCGTTCAGCCCAGCGGTAATCTGACCATCGGCAATTACCTTGGCGCGATCCGCAATTTTTCAACGTACAGCGATGCCTACAAATGCTTTTACTGCGTGGTGGACGAGCACGCCATCACCGTGCGCCAGGTCCCTGCCGAGCTGCGCCGCCGCACCTATGAAACGCTGGCGCTGTATATGGCGTGCGGGCTTGATCCCGAAAAGAACACGCTCTACGTGCAGTCGCACGTGCCCGCGCACGCCGAGCTTGGCTGGATCCTGAACTGCTTTACCATGTTCGGCGAGCTTTCCCGTATGACGCAGTTCAAGGACAAGAGCGCAAAGCACGCCGACAACGTCAACGCGGGGCTTTTCACCTATCCCGTTCTGATGGCATCGGATATTCTGCTTTACCAAACCGACGTGGTCCCCACGGGCATCGACCAAAAGCAGCACGTCGAGCTTTGCCGCAACGTGGCAGAGCGCTTTAACCAGATCTATCCCGGCACCTTTACCGTGCCTGAGCCCATGATCTCGCAGAGCGGCAAAAAGATCATGTCCTTGTCCGATCCCACAAAGAAAATGAGCAAATCGGACGAGAATCCGAATGCCGTTGTGTATATTTTGGACGATAAGGACACCATCATTCGCAAATTCCGCCGCGCCGTGACCGACTCCGACACCTGCGTGCGCTTTGCCGAGGGCAAGGACGGCATCAACAACCTCATGACCATTTATTCCTGCTTTACGGGTAAATCAATGGACGAGATCGAGCGCGAATTTGAGGGCAAGGGCTACGGTGACTTTAAGCTCGCCGTTGGCGAGGTCTGTGCCGACGCGCTCGCGCCTGTGCAGGCGCGCTTTGCCGAGCTGATGGCTGATAAGGCAGGGCTGGAAGCGCAGATGAAGAAGGGCGCTGACGAGGCGAGCTATTACGCGCGCAAAACCCTTTCCAAGGTGCAAAAAAAGCTTGGCTTCGTGCCCAGAGGTTAACTTGCTTTTTTCGCACCGTTTCGGGGTATACTAAAAAGCAGCCAGCGCCGCGGCGTTGGCTGTTTTTACAGATCGTTTGGAGGATAACACCATGAAGATCGGCGTTCTATTTACGGGCGGCACCATCGGTTGCCAAAGCAGCGCCTTGGGGCTTGTGCCAAGCGGCGAAGCACCGCGCCGCCTTTTGGCGGATTATCGCAAAAGGACGGGGGACGGGTACGATTTCCCCACCGCAGAGCCCTTTACCATACTCAGCGAGAACCTGACCTTCGCGAACGTCGCAAAGCTTGCCGATCGTATCAGAGAAAAGTCGGGCGAGTGGGACGGCATCATCGTCACCCACGGCACCGACACCCTGCAATACACCGCAACGGCGCTTTCCTATCTGCTGGGGCTTGAAGCAAAGCCCGTCGTGCTGGTTTCCAGCAATTACCCCCTTGAAGACGCGCGTGCCAACGGGCTTGACAACTTTTGCGGCGCGGTCGATTTTCTGCGGCAGCACCCCGATGCGCGGGGGGTATACGTTGCCTATAAAAACACGGGTGAGTCGATAAAAATCCACCGCGGTGCGTGTTTGCTTTCGCACCCTGCCTTTTCGGACGATATCTGCTCGCTTGGTTATGCCGCTTACGAGCAAAAGGACGGATCTTTTGCACCCGTTGAAGGATTTTACGAGCAAAAGGATAGGCAAGCCCCCTTTAAGGGCAGCGATCTTGCCCGTGCCGAGGGGACGGTCTTATTCCTGCGCGTCCACCCGGGCATGGTCTACCCCGCGCTTGACGGCATCAAGGCAGTGCTACTGAACACCTATCACAGTGGGACGCTGCCCACCGACAGTGAAGCGCTGCAAGCTTTCGCCAAAAAAGCAAAGGAAAAAGATATTCCCGTATTCCTCACGGGCGTGCCAGAGGGCGGCACGGCGTATGCAAGCGGCAACGCTTTTGCAAAGCTGGGGCTCATCACAGCGCCCCCGATCTCCCCCATCGCCGCCTATATGAAGCTTTGCCTTGCCGCAAGCGACGGACGGGAGCTGCGCGAGGCACTTTCCCTGCCGCTTGGCGGCGACCTTTAACCCCATAACGGTATTGAAAAAGCCGAGATCGCATTGCGATCTCGGCTTTGTTTATTGCCAAGCGGCAGGACAGGTCCGATGCTGCTTGAACCATTCCCATTCCTTTAACACACGCGCATCTCCGCTGCCGCAATTCACCGTGATCCCGTTTTGATCGGTCACAACGGCGATATTGCCATTCATCGACCGGAAGGTCCCCGCCTCGTAATCCACGCAAAGCGTGGTCACGTAGACCTTGTCGGTGTAGGGTGCGATGCGGTCAACAAACTCCTGCGTCGGGAACTGATTGGCGTCGGTCTTGGTATACTCGGGGCTGCCCGCGCAGCAGCAAACGCAGACCATATCGGGCTTGATGACTTCAAGCAAAGCAGCCGAGGACGAGGTCTTGGAGCCGTGATGCCCCGCCTTGTAAAGATCGACCTCGGGCAGTGCATTCATCTGCACCAGCTTTTCCTCGCCGTCCTCTTCCAAATCGCCCGTGAACAAGTAATTGTAATCACCGTACGTAAAGAGCGTGCAGACCGAATAGTCGTTTTCAGAATGTGCCTCGTTGTAATAATAGTAGCTATCCAGCACCGTCATCGCAACGCCACTGCCCAGATCAAAGCTCTGCTTGGCGCAGGCATCTGCCGTGAAATGCGTCGCACCCGCGGCGATCTCGGCATCGCGCTCCAACAGATAGCGTCCGTACATATTCGACTCGCCCTTATCCTCTTGGTTCGTCATCGCAAAATCAATGATCGTGCCCACCTCGTACAGATCAAACAAGCTTCCGTCGCGCTTCGTAAAGCCCGCATAGTGGTCCTGATGCGCGTGTGTGACGATCACGTATTCCAGCTTCTTATCGGTCACGTACTGATCGATATACGCCGAAATGGTCGCGATGCTATCGGTTTTAGAGCCCGCGTCGATCAGAATATCGGTATCGCCCGCCTTGATGTAGGTGCAATCGCCCGTGTATTTGTTGCCAAGTTCAAGGAAATGGATCTGCAACTCGCCCTGCACCAGCGCCGCGGGCGCTTCATCGCTTTTGAAGCTGGCGGCACCGTACATAGCGGCACCCACGTAGCCCACAACGCAGCCGACGGCAAGACAAAGGATCGCAAGAAAGAGCGTCAGACCCTTTGAAAATTTCTTTTTACGTGCCATCAGGGTGTCACCTCCTCACCTCTGCCGTCGTCCTCGGACGCAGCCACGGTAAAGACGCGAATGCGCTTGATCACACCGTTCGGCGCGTTCTCGCCGAATTTCAGGCAATCCACGGTATAGGTTATGGTATAAACGCCCTCCTCGGCGGGGATCACGTAATTGCCGTTTGCATCGGTGGTGATGCCCTCGCTGACCTCAACGTTCAATTTGTTCGACACGTCCCGTCCAAAGCAGATCGCTTCAACGCCCTGCTCCTCGTAGGTATAGGTCGTGCCCGCGTCGATCGAAACCCTTGTTTCGCCCTTCAAGGTGAAGTGATCCTTTTTGGACATAGCGAGGCATACAACAGCCCCGAGTGCAAGTCCCACGGCAAGACACAGCACTGCGATCACCTTTGTGGCGATGTGTATCTTTTTGACCTTGCTTTTCGCCTTGCGTCTTGCTCTTTTCTCACCCTGATCCGCAAGCTCGTCAAAAAAGCCGTTTCTTTTTTTGTTTGCCATAAACGCCCTCCCTTTCCTGTAATTTCTATATCTCTATTATAGCGAAAATCTCATACCGTTGTCAAGGTAAATCAAAAATAAATACCGCGCCTTTCCCAAAGTGGGAAGGCGCGGTGATTTTTTACTCTAATACAAATATGAAGTGGTAAATATCCTGTCCGCCGTCGATCTCATAAAGCTCAACAGAGGGGAAATGCTCGCCGATGTAAGCGCGTACCACGTCCATATCCGCGGCGGTCGTATCCTTGCCGCAAATGGCGATCAGCACCTCGCGATCGGTCATATCCAGCTTGGAAAGCAGATCGCAGGCAGCTCCCGTCACGGTGGTGGCGTCCGAAAGCATTTCCTTGCCCACAAAGCCGATGTAATCGTTTTTGGCAATATCCATACCGCCAAGGTGCGAATCCCGCACCGAGCGCGTGACAAGTCCCGTGACAACGCCCTCCATAGCGGCGTTCAGATCCCGCTCGATCTGATCGGCATCACCGCTTTCAAAGTCCAGCATGGTCAGCGCGGCGTAGCCATCGCCGATCGTGCGGCTTTCCAATACACGGATATCCGCCTTGTCGTACATCGCTGCCGCCTGACGGGCGGTCAGCACGATGTTGCTGTTGTTGGGCAGCACGTAGATCGTATCAGCGTTCACCAGATCAAACGCGGCAAGAAAATCCTCGGAGGAGGGGTTCATGGTCTGCCCGCCCTCGACGATGAAATCCGCGCCAAGGGAACGGAAGGTTTCCTGAATACCCTCTCCCGCGGCGACCGCTACGACGCCGAAGGGCTTGTGCTCTTGCTTTTTGGCGGGCGCATCAAAACGGTTCTCGGTCTTTGCCTCGCTGTGCTGCAACGCCATATTCTCCACCTTGACCGTGAGGAATTCGCCGAAGCGCTGGCAGAACTCAAACACCTTGCCGGGAGTCATGGTATGTACGTGAATTTTTACGACGGTTCCGTTTTTCACCGCCACGATCGAATCGCCAAGGGTGGCAAGATGATCCGAGATCGTGTTGACGGGGAAACTCTCTGCGTCCACCTTGCTGTTTTGCAGCTGCAACAGCACCTCGGTGCAATAGCCGAACTCCATCTCGCTGTCGGCGGTAAAGGCAGAGGTGTCGACCACCTGCGCGGCTGGCGCCGCCGCAATAGCGGTCGCGACCTTTTCGCCGTTCAGGATCTTATTCATACCCTCAATGACGTACACAAGCCCCGCGCCGCCGCTATCGATCACGCCCGACTCTTTCAGAATGGGCAAAAGCTCGGGGGTGTGCTGCAAGGAATTGTGCATTTCCTTGATAAAGCAGGAGAAAAATTCCTCCAAGGTGGTGTTGGGGGTAATGCGGGCGACTGCATATTCGGTTGCCTCGCGCGCCACGGTCAGGATCGTACCCTCTGTCGGTGTCAGCACCGCGTCGTATGCCTGTCTGACGCCGCTTTGAAACGCGTTTCCAAGCGTCTGTGCGTCTGCCTTTTCCACATTAGAAAGCCCCTTGGCGATCCCCGCAAAAAACTGTGACAAGATAACGCCCGAATTGCCTCGCGCACCAAGCAGCATACCGCCCGCCAGCTTTTCGGCAATATAGCAAAGCGAGTCGGTCGTCAGGTTATGAAGCGCCGCGTCGCCGCCCTCCATCGTCATGCTCATATTGTCACCCGTATCTCCGTCAGGGATCGGGAACACGTTCAGATCGTTCACGACCTGCGCGTTGGCACGCAGATTTTGCGTGCCGCCACGGATCATATCCGCAAACAGGGCACCGTCAAGTTCATAAGTAGCCATTTATAAATCCTCTTTTATCAAACAGTCATTTCGACCTTTTTGCCATAGCACCAAACGCCCACGGCATCGGGTCCAATGCAAGCGCCGACCACGGAGCTGATAATGCCGATCTCGGCATTCTTGAAGCCAAGCTCCATCAATCTGTCTTTGAGATATTCCGCTGTTTCGGGGCAGTCGGCATGGTGGATATAAACGGTTTGGGAGGTGGGATCTATCACGCTCTCCTTCACCATTTCCACGACCTTATCCAGCGAAGCGTTGCGCCCCTTGACCTTGCAAACGGGCACGTTCTGTCCGTTTGCATCGGAGATCAGGATCGGCTTGACGCCAAGCAAATTGCCAAAAAACGCGGCAGAGCCCTTCACGCGGCCCGACTTCTTCAAGCGGTCAAGCGATCCGACGGTAACCACCTGGTTGACGTATGCGCGCTTTTCCTCAATGGCGGCGACAATTTCCTCGGCACTCTTGCCCGCGTCGCGCAGCTCGGCAGCAAGCACGACAAGCATACCCTGGCCGCCGCAAACGTTTTTCGAGTCAATGCAGTAGATCTTGCCCTCGGGATAGGTCGCGGCAAGATCTCGCGCCACTGCCAAAGCGGTGTTGACGCTGCTGGAAAGAGGCAGCGCGTTGGCAACGTAAATGACGGAGTCGCCCGCCTCCATCGCGGCAGTAAACGCCGTGCGGAATTCCTCTGCGGGCACCTGTGTAGTGGTGACCTTTTTCTTGCCCTCGCGAAGCATATCGTAAAAAGCATGGGGATCGTAGTGCGACCACGCGCCGTCAGCGGGAATGACCTTTCCTTCAACGATGTTGCACATTCTAAAACACGTGACGCCGTACTTTTCACATTGTTCGCGGCTGAAATCCGCGTTGGTATCGGTGTAAATTCTGATTGCCATGATTCCTTGCTCTCCTTTTTTAGTAAAATCAAATCAGGTCGCCGAAGCGATCCTCTTTCTTGGCACGGATACGAACAGTACCCATGGTGTTCCACACGTTCTCGCCGCCGTCCAGGATCAGCGCGATACCGACCAAAATATGTTGCGGCCACATCGTAAGACCGATCAGCGCAAGAATGCCGAACAAGCTCAGCACCGAAGCGGAGATCAAAAGCCCGAACCAATGCTTCATACCAAAGGATTTCGCGTCAAAAGCGGTCTGCACTTTCAGCAGTCCGTCAAACAGCACGTGAATGCCGATGGCATACGGGACCACATTTTGAATGCTGTCGGGACGGATCACCGAAAGTACGCCGAAGATGACGCAGAAGGCACCCAACGCCATATCATACTGAAACGCCAAGCGGTACAGGTCGTTGGCGAAATACCCCAAAATGCGAGCGACACCCATTACAACGAAGATGGCACCGATCAGCCAGCGGATCAGGGTATCGTCGGCGTTCTTCCAAGCCAGCATAAATACGCCCGATAGCAGCAAAAGCATTGACGCCACCACGTGAATGACTCTTGCCTCCTTTACGATATTTGCGCGTTTCATACAGTATCCTCTCTTTTCACCTCGGTGCGTTGCCGAGTTTTTCCGCTCATATTTTATAATAATTACCATCATTTTGTCTATGGATAAAAAAGCGCTCTGTGACTAAAATTCAGTCACAAAGCGCAAATTATCTAAATTTCAGGCATTTTTTCGTTTGTGCCTATTTCCGCGAAAAAAAGCTTTCCGCGTCTTGCAGGATCCGCACGATATCACGCAGCATCTCCTCAAAATCATCGTTCTTGTCAAGACACAGAAAATCAATGCAAAAGCCAAAAATGGCGTGGCGCAAAAACGCCGTAACGTGCCTCAAATGCGCCGCGTCCCACTGTGCGTCGCGCGTAAGGCGCGCCGAGATCACAACGTCCATATCCCGCGCGAAATACCGTTCAAGTCCGTCCTGCCCCAGCGACATCAGCAGCCCCCTTGTGATGCGGGGATTCGCTGCGTTAAAGCTCCACATACTGCGGAAAAACGCCTCAATGGTCACAGAAAGGGACGCCTCGACGGGCAAGGACTCGGCAACGATGTGGCTGATCTCCTCCAAGACTGCGTAAATATCCTGGAAATAATAGTAAAACGTATTGCGATTGATGCCACAATGGTCAACCACGTCACGCACGGTGATCTTGTCGATCGGCTTCTTGCCCAAAAGCTGCAAAAAGGAGTCCACGATCGCCTTTTTGGTAAAGGATGCCACTTTTCCCCCTCCCTTCTGATCGATTTTGATCGTTACTGCTTTTATTATACCATAATTTCAGCCGCCCCGCAAGTATCTTTTTTGCGCGCCACTCGTTTTTTGACACTAAATTGCATCTTTTGTCACATTTTGACACCCCACACTTTATTTTTCAAGGTGTCTGACTTGAAAATTGCTTTCTACTATGTTATACTAAATAGGACAAGTCGCTATGAGGAGGATTTTTCCCCATGAAGCATATTTTTATTTATAATCCCGCGGCGGGCAGAAGTGACAACGCTATCGGTCACCTGAAAAGCAATTTGAAACGGTATGACGGTCTGATTACATATGAGATCTACCATACGACCGAGCCCGGCGACGCGACGGCATACGTACGCACGCGCTGCAAGGCAGAGCCGGAGGAGATGCTGCGCTTTTACGCCTGTGGCGGCGACGGCACCGCCAACGAGGTGCTGCACGGTATCATCGGGCAACCAAATGCCTCTATGACCATCTTCCCCTGCGGCAGCGGCAACGATTTTGTGAAGTATTACGGCGGTGCAAAGCGCTTTTTGGATATTGACGCATTGATAAACGGCGTTGAAACGCCGATCGACGTGATGCGGATCGGCGACCGTTACTCACTGAACGTGACCAATTTCGGCTTTGATACTGCCGTCGCGCGCACAATGGAAAAGGTACGCCGCAAAAAGATCATCGGCGGCAAGAACGCCTATACCACGGGTATTCTGACCGCACTTATGAAGGCGATGAAGAACGATTGCACCGTTTTTGTGGACGGTGAGCAGATCAACGACGGCAAAATACTGCTCTGTACCGTGGCGAACGGCTCTCACGTGGGCGGCTCCTTCAAATGCGCGCCGAAATCGGATAACACCGACGGGTTGCTTGAAATTTGCCTGGTACGTCCCGTCTCGCGCTTTACCTTCATCAAGCTTGTCAACGTTTACAAGGAAGGCACGCATCTGGACGACGACCGCTTTGAGAAGATCATCACCTACCGCCGGGGCAAGTCGGTGCGCGTTTGCGCGCCCGAGGGCTTTGCTTATACGCTGGACGGCGAGATCGTGGAGCAAAACGAGTTCACCATCGAAAACTGCCCCGCCGCCATTCGCTTTGCCGTACCTGCGGAAAAGTCCACCCAAAACGAGGCACAAGAGCAAGCGGAAAACGAAAAAGAGCCCGCAACGGTATAAATTAAAAGGACAGAGTGACGCCGTCACTCTGTCCTTTTTTTAACGTGCAGCGTGCGCATCGCGTTAAGGATCGCGATCACCGCCACCCCGACGTCCGCGAAGATCGCAAGGGGCATTTGCAAGCTGCCAAGCAGCCCGATGGCGGAGCAAAGCAGCACCGCCGCCTTCACGCAAAGCGCCAGCACGATATTTTGCCGAACGATGCGCAAGGTACGGCGTGCGTGTCCGATGGCAAAGGCAAGCTTTCGCGGATCGTCGTCCATCAGCACGACGTCCGCCGCCTCGACCGCCACGTCCGAGCCGAGCGCCCCCATCGCGACACCCACGTCGGCACGGGCAAGCACGGGCGCGTCGTTGATACCGTCCCCCACGAACACAAGCGTTCCGCTGTGGGGGCTGGTCAGCAGCACCTCCACCTCGCGCACCTTATCGACGGGCAAAAGCGCGGCACGCCATTCGGTGATACCGATCGCCTTGGCAACGGCACGGGCGCTTTCCTCGCGGTCGCCCGTCAGCATGACCGTGCGCCTCACGCCAAGGCGGGAAAGCGCGGCAAGCGCCTCGCCTGCCCCCGTCTTAACCGTATCGGATATCACGATCGCACCCAAATAAGTGCCTTGACGGGATACGAAAACCACAGTTCCTTGCGCGTCCGGGGCGATGGT
Organism: Clostridia bacterium; assembly: GCA_017624795.1. Classification (GTDB taxonomy): domain Bacteria; phylum Bacillota; class Clostridia; order Oscillospirales; family CAG-272; genus Firm-07. The sequence goes on along the minus strand of JAGAMJ010000059.1, from coordinate 8,523 downwards.
ATTCAGGCCGTACTCGCGCATGAGCGCGGCGTTGCCAACGGCAACCTCCCTGCCCTCCACCACGGCGCGAACGCCCATGCCCGCGACCTCGGTGATCTGCGTGGAACGCGGCAACACCTCGCCCTCTGCCGCCTGTTGCAACGCTTTGGCGACGGGGTGATTGGAGCTTGCCTCCGCCGCGGCTGCAAGGCGGATCAATTCCTTTTGCGAAATACCAACAGGATAAATATCCGTCACGGTAAAGCTGCCGCAGGTCAGCGTGCCCGTTTTATCGAACACGGCGATCTCGGCGAGAGAGAGCGCTTCCAGATCCTGCGAGCCCTTGATCAGCACCCCTCGCCTTGAAGCGCCGCCGATCCCCCCGAAGAAGGAAAGCGGCACTGAAATGACAAGCGCGCAGGGGCAAGAAACGATCAGAAACGTGAGCGCGCGGGAAAGCCAAACGGCAAAATTGCCTCCGAAATCGCCAAGCAGCATCGGTGGCAAAAATGCCACAAGCAACGCCGCGATCACCACAAGCGGTGTGTAATATTTGGCGAAACGGGTGATGAATTTCTCGCTGCGCGACTTGCGCGTGCCCATATTTTCCATCAAACGCAGGATACGCGAAACGGTCGAATCGGCAAAGGGCTTTTCCACCCTCACCCGAAGCGCACCCGTGATGTTGGTGCAGCCGCTGACCACGCGCTCGCCCGCCGCGACGGCGCGCGGGATCGCCTCCCCCGTCAGCGCCACGGTATTGAGATCGGATCTTCCGCTCAAAACGCACCCGTCCAAGGGGATCTTTTCCCCGGGGCGCACCACGATCACCTCGTGAACGGCAACCGCATCGGGCGAAACCTCCATTTCCTTTCCGTTCCGTTCCACGCGGGCAAGCTCGGGACGAATGTCCATGAGCGCCGAGATCGAGCGGCGGCTTTTTCCAACGGCGACGCTTTGAAAAAGCTCGCCCGTTTGATAAAAGATCATCACGAACACCGCCTCGGCAAATTCGGGCTCGGCACTTGGCAAAAAGCCGACAGCAAGCGCACCGAGCGTGGCGATGCACATCAAAAAGTTCTCGTCAAAGACCTGCCCGTGCGCGATGTTGCGTACGGCGCGCCACAGTACGTCATAGCCCACTGTAAGATACGCGGGCAGATACAGCGCAAGCCGCCACAGCAGCGGTGCGTGCGACAGCACCGATCGCTCACAAGCCGCCGCCGCGATCAGCAGCACTGCCCCCGCGATGATGCGGCACAGGTTCTTTTTTTGTCTGTACGTCATGTTATTTCGTGATCACCCTGCAATCGGGCTCGATCTTGCGGCAGATCTTGACTGCCTTTTTCAGCACCTTTTCAAACACGGCATCTTCGGCTTCCAGCGTCAGCTTTTGGGTGAGGAAATTGACCGACACGTCGATCACGCCCTCCAGCTTGCGGATCCCCTCCTCCATACGGGCGGCACAGTGCGCGCAATCCAATTCTTCCAATTCAAAGATCTTCTTCATAAATAGCTCCCCCCTTTTTGATTATTCTAATATATGCTCCATGCCCATGCCGAGAATCGTGCGAACGTGATCGTCGGCAAGAGAATAAAACACCGTCTTCCCCTCGCGGCGAAAAACGACCAGCTTTGCGGAGCGCAAAATGCGCAGCTGATGGGAAATGGCGGACACCGTCATACAAAGCAGACTTGCGATATCGCACACGCAAAGCTCGTCGCCAAGCAGCGCGTACAAGATCTTAACGCGCGTGCTGTCCCCGAATATTTTGAAAAGCTCCGAAAGGTCGATCAAGGCGTCCTCGCTTGGCAGTTGCCCGCGCAAACGCTCAACAAGCTCCCCATGAGCGTGCAAAAACGCACAGTTTGGTATTTGAGCTTCCCCAGTCATAGCATTTCCTCCTTGTATACATTTGAACAAGTGTTCAATTGTATTATATGACAATCTTTCATAAAAGTCAAGCACCTTTTGAAAAATAAAAAGGGCTGCCGCTATGCGTGTTCTCCGTTAAGGATAACACGCATAGCGGCAGCTGTTTTTTATTCTTTTCCGTTCCAGCAGTAGGTGCAGAGCTGATCCTCACACAACCCCGTGGCGGCGATCATATCGTCAAGGCGCAGATATTTCAAGGTCGTAAAATGCATTTCCTTGCGTACACCCTCAACCATTTTTGCGTATTCCTCGGTGTTGGGATCGGAATACAGCTCCAATTTAGCATTGTGATCCCCCTCCAAGCGCTGGATCACCCGACGGGCGATGAGATCAAGCTCGGACTTGGAGGAAGCGAAATTCAGATATTTACACCCGAACAAAATGGGCGGGCAGCCCGTGCGTACGTGGACCTCCTTGGCGCCGCTGTGATACAAAAATTCAGTGGTTTCTTTGAGCTGCGTGCCGCGCACGATCGAGTCATCGATCAGCACAAGCCGCTTATCGCGGATCAGTGCGTCCACAGGGATCAGCTTCATACGGGCGATCATCTTGCGCTGGCTCTGCTTTTGCGGCATAAACGAGCGCGGCCAGGTGGGGGTATACTTAATGAAAGGGCGAGAGAATGGGATCCCCGACTGATTGGCGTAGCCAATGGCGTGAGCAAGGCCCGAATCGGGCACACCCGCAACGCTGTCCACCTCGATCCCCTCGTCACGAATGGCAAGCTTTTCGCCACAATGGTAGCGCATTTTTTCAACGCTCACCCCCTCGTAGGCAGAGGGCGGATAGCCGTAATATGCCCAAAGGAAGGTGCAGATCTTCATTTTTTGCAAAGGCGGTGCAACCGTGACAGCAGATTCGGGTGTCAGGAACACGATCTCACCCGCGCCCAACTCCTTAAACGGTTCATAGCCGAGATTCAAGTAGGCAAAGGACTCAAACGAGGCACAGTGCGCGCCCTCCTTCTTACCAATGTGAACAGGCGTTCTGCCAAAGCGGTCACGGGCGGCGTAAAGCCCCTCAGAGGTCAGGACCAGGATCGACATCGAGCCGTCGATCAGCTCCTGCGCGTAGCGAATCCCCTCAACGATCGAATCCTTGCGGTTGATCAGGGCTGCGGTCAGCTCCGTGGCGTTGATGTCGCCACCACTCATTTCAAGAAAGTGCGTCGTCCCCTCGGTAAAGGATTTTTTCACCAGCTCCTCGATATTATTGATACGCCCCACCGTAGTGATGGCAAAATTACCGAGGTGCGAGCGCACGATAAGGGGCTGTGGCTCGGTGTCGGAAATGCAGCCGATGCCAAGGTTGCCCTTCATCTCATCTACGTCGCGCTCAAATTTGGTGCGGAAGGGAGAGTTTTGAATATTGTGGATCGCACGGTCAAAGCCGTTTTCGCCGTACACCGCCATGCCGCCCCGACGGGTACCGAGGTGGGAATGATAGTCGGTGCCGAAGAACAGATCAAATACGCAATCCTTATTTGATGCTACCCCAAAAAAGCCACCCATTTTAGCTCTCCTTTATCTTGGAAAAATGAAAAAACGACGGTATAAACGCCGTTCAATTGACAAGAACTATTGTACCACAAACAAAAGCATTTTTCAAGCCGTTAAATGCGAAAAATCACGGATTTCGACAAAAATATTTGGAAACACAGAGGGACGGCAAATGGCTCCCCGAAGATCGGGGAGCCATTTGCGGTTTATTGCAGGAACAGCTTCTTGAACAGAAGCACCCATACAAAGTCAAGCCAGCCAATGAATACACCGCCGAAGGTAACGACGATGCAGATCACCAATCTGACAAGACCGCCCTTTTTCGACCAAGTAGACCATCTGACGACGACCTCCGTGATCCAGTTGACGAAGGGAATGATGAGCAGAAGGAGCTGCACCAAACGGCTTTGTTTGTTAAACCAAGTCATGATATGTACCTCCAAAAAGATTTGTATTATTATTTTACCATACGAAAATAAATTTTGTCCATTCCCTCATGCCAGTGTTAACAATTTGTTTACATTCTCGTCCTGCCTCTTTTCAGCTCTTTTTCTTGACACGTCTACCCTCTTGAATTAAAATAATAACACCCACCAATAAAAAGGAGAGCTCTTTATGAAGCAGTATCTGTTGCCCGAGCAAGGACAATTTTACAAAGCCAATCTGCACTGCCATTCCACCGTATCCGACGGGCGTCTGACACCGCAGGAGCTCAAAGAGCTTTATATGCGGCACGGCTATTCCATCATCGCTTACACCGATCACGAGGTGATGATCCCCCACCAAGAGCTCACCGACGACACCTTTCTTGCTCTGCACGCGCACGAGCTGAGTTTTTCCAACGGCATGAAGGGCAAGGATTGTCGCGTGTGCCATCTTTGCATGATCGGGTTAGAGCCCGACAACGTGCGTCAGGTCTGCTGGCATCGCTCCAAATATATCTGTGGCAACGCCAAAAATTACATGGATCAGGTCACCTTTGACGAAAGTGCCCCCGACTATGAGCGCGTGTATAGTGTGGAAGGCATCAACGAGGTCATCGACATCGCGCGCAAGGCGGGATTTTTTGTAACCTACAACCACCCCGTGTGGTCGTTGGAGGATCCCGAGCAATATATGAAATACAAGGGCTTTCACGCGATGGAGATCTACAACCACGGCTGCGTGGTCGAGGGCTATGACGACTATGTCCCCCAGATCTTCGATGCCATGCTGCGCAAGGGAAATCGCATTTTTTGCGTCGCCACCGACGACAATCACAATCGCCATGCCGAGGGCTCTCCCTTCTTTGATTCGCTCGGCGGCTTCACTATGATCAAGGCAGATCGACTTGACTACCGCAGTGTGACAAGGGCGATGGAGGCAGGTCATTTTTATGCCTCTACGGGACCTCTGATCCACGAGCTGTGGTACGAGGACGGAAGCGTTCACATCAAGTGCTCGCCCGCCGCAAAGATCGTTGCCAACTACGGTATGATCCGCGCCAAGGTAGTATACGCAGAGGGCACCCCTCTCACCGAGGCGTCCTTCCCCGTGAAGCCCGACTCTCTTTATTTCCGCCTGACCGTCACCGACGAAAAGGGCGGTGTCGCCCACACCAACGCTTATTTTATTGACGATCTGCCAAAAGAGCAGGCATGATCTGAACCGAAAAGCCGCCCTCTCTGCCACAGTGGCAGAGAGGGCGGCTTGTTTTTTATTTCGTGCGCTCTTGTTCAGCGCCGTTTGCTTCTGTTTTCCCTTTTTGTTTTGCTTTGGGAGCGGAGTGGCATATGCCGCTCATCGCGCATTGGTCGCAACCGCAGCCGCAGGTGCTTTTGCCCTGCTTGCGGGCACGGATACGGCTCACCACAATGGCACATACGATCGCCGCAATAACAGCGACAACCACGATCGTTCCCCAATTCTGTTGCAAAAAATCGAGCATACGCTTCTCCTTTCAAAATTATTTTCTGATCTTGACCGTCTTTTCAAGTCTGGTCGCTTCCTTGTAGGGACGCAGCAGCATATAGCCAAGACCGCCCACCGCAGCGAAGGCAAGGATCACGCAGATCACACCCAGCGCACCCGAAACAGAGCCCGTAAACAGGCACCCGAGGTTGTAAACGATCAGCGAGATCACATAGGCAAATGCACATTGATAGCCAATGGCAAACGCCGTCCACTTGGGATTGTTCATCTCACGGCGAATGGCACCGATCGCTGCAAAGCAGGGCGCGCACAGCAAATTGAAGATCAGGAACGAGAAGGCGGAAAGTCTTGTCATACCGATGAAGTCGGTGACACCGAACACGGCAACGACCTCCTCCTTTGCGACAAGGCCCATCACGGTCGCCACGGCAGCGGTCGCATCGTTAAAGCCGATCGGCGCGAAGATCCAGGAAATGGCACCGCCCGCGTAATCCAGCCAGCTCTTGACCAGCTCATCACTGCAAAAGACCAGTGCGCCCGCCTCGTTGGTGCCGATGCTGGAAAAGAACCAAATAAAGATGGTAGAAGCCAGAATGATGGTGCCTGCCTTCTTGATGAATGCCCAACCGCGCTCCCACATGGAACGAAGGATATTGGAAACGGTGGGCAGATGGTATGCGGGAAGCTCCATCACGAAGGGAGCAGGATCGCCCGCAAAGGGCTTGGTCTTTTTCAGGATGATGCCCGAAATGATGATCGCCGCAACACCGATGAAGTAAGCACTGGGGGCTACCCACCAAGCATTACCGAACAGCGCGCCTGCGATCAAGCCGATGATCGGTAGCTTTGCACCGCAGGGAATAAAGGTAGTCGTCATAATGGTCATACGGCGGTCACGCTCGTTTTCGATGGTACGGCTTGCCATAATACCGGGTACACCGCAGCCCGTGCCGATCAGCATCGGGATAAAGGACTTGCCCGAAAGGCCGAATTTGCGGAAGATACGGTCCATCACAAAGGTGATACGCGCCATATAGCCGCAGGACTCAAGGAACGCGAGCAGAATAAAGAGCACAAGGATCTGAGGAACAAATCCGAGAACGGCGCCAACACCGCCCACGATACCGTCAATGACCAAGCTCTTCACCCAATCGGCGGCATTCATCGCGTCCAAAAGCTTTTCAAAGAGAACCGGAATACCGGGGATCCAAGCGCCGTACGCGGCAGGATCGGGTGCTCCCTCGAAATAACCGTTCACGATCTCGGAGAGGCCGCCACCCACGATCTCGCCGTGATACTCCACGATAGCGTCACCGTAAGAGCCCCACGCTTCTTCCAAAGCGCCGAAATCCTCGTCCTCAATGGCGCCAAGGATCTCTTCGGCGCCCGGCACGTCAGCATCAACGGCGGCTTGCACACCGGGCTTCACCAGCGTGGGCACCGTCGTCCAAACGTTTTCGTCGGCATAGGTTTCGACCGCTGCCTCGTACTTGGAATTGCCAATACCAAGGAAGCGGAAGCCGTCACCAAACAAACCGTCGTTGGTCCAGTCGGTCACAAAAGTACCGATGGTGGTTACCGAAATAAAGTAAACAAGGAACATGATCGCGGCAAAAATCGGAAGTGCCGCAAAACGGTTGGTCACCACGCGGTCGATCTTGTCGGAAATGGTCATTTTGCCTGCGTCACGCTTCTTATAAGCGCCCTTCAGGATCTCGGCGATATAAATGTAACGCTCGTTTGTAATGATGGATTCCGCATCGTCGTCCAATTCCTTCTCGGCAGCGGCAATATCGGACTCAATATGCGCCAGCTTGTCGGCAGGGATCTGCAACGCCCCAAGCACCTTGTCATCGCGCTCAAAGATCTTGATGGCGTACCAACGCTGCTGCTCCTCGGGCAGACCGTGAACGGCTGCCTCCTCAATGTGCGCGATAGCGTGCTCGACAGCGCCCGAGAAGTTGTGCTGGGGAACGGTCTTGCCGTTCTTCGCCGCCTCGATCGCCGCCTCTGCCGCCTCCATCACGCCGTCGCTCTTCAGTGCCGAGATCTCAATAATCTTACAGCCAAGTGCCTCGGAAAGGCGCTTGATGTCGATCTTGTCGCCGTTCTTGCGAACGACGTCCATCATATTGATGGCGATCACCACAGGGATCCCAAGCTCGGTCAGCTGCGTGGTTAAGTACAGGTTGCGCTCCAAGTTGGTGCCGTCCACAATGTTCAAAATGGCGTCGGGGCGCTCCTCGATCAGATACTTTCTGGCGACCACTTCCTCCAGCGTGTAGGGGGACAGCGAGTAGATGCCGGGCAGGTCGGTGATGATCACACCATCGTGCTTTTTCAGTTTACCCTCTTTTTTCTCCACGGTCACGCCGGGCCAGTTCCCCACAAATTGGTTAGAACCCGTCAGCGCGTTAAACAGTGTCGTTTTTCCACAGTTAGGGTTGCCCGCAAGGGCAATACGCAAATTCATCTTCTTTTTCTCCTTTAATTAGTATAGACTAACATTTCGCCCAATAAACAAGGGGGAATTCGCCCCCTCACGGTGGCTTATTCCACCTCGATATTTTCGGCGTCCGCCAAGCGGATCGACAACTCGTAACCGCGAACGGTCACTTCGATGGGATCACCCAAGGGCGCCACCTTGCGCACGTGAACCTCAACGCCTTTGGTAATGCCCATATCCATGATGCGGCGCTTGACTGCACCCTCACCATGGAGCTTGACGACCTTTGCGCTGCCGCCCACAGGGATCTGTCGCAACGTATTCATACAAAGTCCTCCTTCAAAATTTATAGATAAGGCATTACACCATAATCTTCTGTGCCATCTCGCGGCTGATCGCCACGCGAACCTCTTTGACGTTAACAATGACGTTTCCGCCGATGGTATTGATCACCGTCACCGCGCCGCCGACAACAAAGCCCATATCCTCTAAATGCTTTTTCATATCGGGCGTTCCGCCGACACGCTTGATGATATTTACTTCCCCGACATTGGCAAAATTCAAAGGCATCATATCTTGTTCCTCTTTTATAGATTATTGTTAGCTAAAACTAACAAAAATTTGCTTATAAAAAGTTAGCGCTTGCTAACTGATTAAAGTATACTGTAATTCCCGCATTTTGTCAATAGATTTTTGCACATTTTCTAAATTTTGTTTGATCTGTAAAATGGGGGCGTTTTTTATTGTCTTAT
>JAGAMJ010000009.1 GCA_017624795.1 Clostridia bacterium | reverse complement strand
CCTTGTGCCGCCGTATGATCGAGCTGACGGCGGGGCGCTGTGTCCCCGCGGAGCTTGGTCGGCGAATGGGAACAAAATAAAAAAGAGGAAAACATATGGAAGAAAACAGAAAGTCGCCGAACGGCACCGTGGCGGTGATCCTTGCCGCTTTTTTGTGGGGAACGCTTGGTGTGTTTCGACGCTATATCGCCTTGCCGTCTGGCATGCTTGCCTTTGCGCGCGGCGTGCTTGGCGCGTTACTCCTGCTGATCCTGTATCCCATCTGTCGGCAAAAGCCGGATCTCACCGCCATTCGGCGAAACGGGATCAAGCTTGTGCTTTCGGGCGTGTTTTTGGGGCTGAATTGGGTGTGCCTGTTTGAGGCGTACCGCTATTCTGTTTCAACGGCGGTCATCTGCTATTATCTGGCGCCCGTTCTGGTGACGCTTGTGGCAGGCATCTTTATGGGGGAGCGTCTTACGCCCGTGAAGGTGATCTGCGTGCTCGCGGCGTTTGTGGGCGCTGCGTGTGTATCGGGCGTCGGCACGGATATGGGGGGCGGTCAGCTCCGCTGTGTTCTGTTTGCGTCGATCGCCGCGATCTTTTACGCAAGCGTGACCTTGACGACCAAAACGATGCGCGAGATCCCGTCCAAGGACTGTACCGTGGTGCAGCTGCTGATCGCGGCGGCGTTTTTGCTGCCGTATACCCTGATCTTTGAGCGAAGCGAGCCCCGTTCCTTTGATGCCGTAACACTGCTTTGCCTTTTTGCCGTAGGCATTTTGCACACGGGCGTCGCGTTCGGACTGTATTTTTATTCCGTGGGGCGTCTGCCTGCTTTTTCGGTGTCGCTTTACAGCTATCTGGATCCCGTGGTGGCGATCGTGCTGTCAGCGCTCATTTTCCGCGAAAAGCTCGGCTTTTTTGGCGTGATCGGCGCGGTGCTTGTCATCGGAGCCGCCATCGTCGGGGAATTAGAGTCCCTCTTGCTTAAAAAGAATGAAAAAAGGGAAAGAAGTTAAATTCTTTCCTTTTTTTAATATTTTTTTGCCGAAAAAAAGAGTTTTTGATTTTTTGCGCGTATATTTTATCTTGAAACGAAATTTTTGGGGAAAGGTGGTGTCCTATGATGTTAGATGTGCAAGCGTTTTTTGCCGAGCGCGAGGAACGGGAGCTTTCCGAATTCGCGTTTCGTACCGCGCACACAAGGGGCAGGGAAAAGCCCTGCACGCCCTGCACCATACGCACCGAATTCCAACGGGATCGGGATCGCATCATACATAGCCAGGCCTTTCGCCGCCTGATGTATAAAACGCAGGTCTTTTTAGCGCCCGCGGGCGACCATTACCGCACGCGCCTGACGCACACGCTTGAAGTCACGCAGATCGCGCGCACCGTCGCGCGTGCGCTCCGCCTCAACGAGGATCTGACCGAGGCGATCGCCTTGGGGCACGATCTGGGGCACACCCCCTTCGGACACGCGGGTGAGGCGGTGATGCGCAAGCTGTTTTCCCCCGATTTTTCCCACAACACACAAGGTGTTCGCGTGGTTGAAAAGCTGGAAAATGACGGCGAGGGACTGAATCTCACGTTCGAGGTCCGAAACGGAATTGCCTGCCACACGGGAAAAGAAATGCCCGTTACGTTGGAGGGTGCTGTGATCCGCTTTGCTGACCGTATCGCCTACATCAATCACGACATTGACGATGCCCTGCGGGCAGGCATTTTGTGCCAGGACGAGATCCCCGCGGATCTGCGTGCCGTTTTGGGCGAAAAGCACGGCGAGCGCATCAATACTATGGTCAGCTCTATCGTTCGCGCAAGCGAAGGATCGCCCAGGATCGAGATGGAGCCCGACATTCAGCAGGCGACCGACGCCCTGCGCGAATTCCTGTTCGCCAGAGTTTACCGCGACTCCATCGCCAAGGTCGAGGAGGTCAAGGCAAAGGATATGCTGGCGCAGCTGTTTACCTATTTTGTCGAGCATCCTGAAAAAATGCCCGCCGACTACCGCGAAACGATCAGCAGGGAATCTGTCGGGCGTGCTGTTTGTGACTATCTGTCAGGAATGACCGATCGCTATGCCATCGAGCTGTATCGCGACATCTTTATTCCGGAAAGGTGGCGTGTGAAATGATCCCAAAGGATATTATTGAAGAGATCCGCTATCGCTGTGATATCGAGGACGTGATCGGCTCTTACGTCACGTTGAAGCGCGCGGGCTCGAACCGAAACGGTCTTTGCCCCTTTCACGGCGAAAAGACTCCCTCGTTTACCGTTTTCCCCGCGACGAAAAGCTTTTATTGCTTTGGCTGCGGTGCGGGCGGCGACGTGATCACCTTTATTCAGAAAATGGAAAATCTGGATTACGTCGGCTCGCTTGAATTTCTGGCGGCACGGGCAGGGATCACGATCCCGAATGACAGTAGTTACATGGAAAAAGATAAGGTCAGCCGCAAACGTGTCTATGAAATGAATATGGAGGCGGCAAAATTCTTTCGGAATTGCCTGTTCGATCCCGTTCTTGGGCAAGAGGGAATGCGGTATCTGACCGAGAAGCGTCAGTTTTCGCCCGTTACCATCAAGCGCTTTGGGTTTGGTTATGCGCCCAACAATTTCGGGCTGCTGACGCAGCATATGCGCAAGCTCGGCTACACCGAGGAGGAGCTGATCACCGCCTTCCTTTGCGGCAGATCGCAAAAAACGGGCAAGCTTTTTGACCTGTTCCGCGAGCGCGTGGTGATCCCCGTGATCGACGCGGCGGGTAACGTGGTCGCATTCAGCGCTCGTGCGCTGGACGCCGCGACGCCCAATAAATATATGAACACCTCGGATACCCCCGCCTTCAAAAAAAGCCGCATCTTATTCGGTATGAATTATGCCAAAAATCACTGCGCCGAGCAGATGATCCTGTGCGAGGGCGCGATGGACGCCATCGCTTTGCAGGCGGCGGGCTTTGAAAACGCCGTGGCAACGCTCGGTACTGCCATTACGTCCGAGCACGCAAGACTGCTTGCCCGTTACACCAAGCGGGTGCTGATCAATTACGACAGTGACGCGGCGGGGCAGAAAGCGACGCACAAGGCGATGGCGCTGCTCGATCAGGTCGGGCTTGAAGTGCGTGTTTTGAAGCTGACGGGCGCAAAGGACGCGGACGAGTACTTGAAGCAGTACGGCGCGGACGCCTTCCGTTCGATCATCGAACAGGGCAGCACAGGGTTTGATTTTAAGATGGACAGCGTGCTGGCGCACAACGATGTCACGCAGGTCGAGGGCAAGATCCGCGCGGCAAGAGAGCTGGCGGCGATCATTGCCGCGGTTGGTTCGGGTGTTGAGCGCGAGCTGTATATCGATGCCGCCGCAAAGCGGCTCGGCATCTCGGCGGAGGGGCTTGCAAACGACGTCAAGCGCAATCGGGCAAGCGCCGCAAGAGAGCAGAAGAAAAAGGAAAGCAGAGATGCGATGATGTCTGCAAGGAGCTTTGGGGACCGCATCAATCCCGATGCCGCAAAGGATCCTGCGGCTGCCGCCGCAGAGGAGATCGTCTTGGGACTTTTGCTACTCTATCCCGAGCATCGCAAGGCGGTGATCTCGGCAAACACACCTGTGGAAGCGAGTGATTTCTTCACCGACTTTCACAGACGCGCCTTTACGGCGATCATTGAAATGGAGCAAAGCGAGGGCGGATTCGTCTTCTCGGCGCTGGGCGAGCAGTTCAGCCCCGATGAGATCGGGCGTCTGGTCCGCATACAGCAGGATCGGCAAGCTCTCACGCACAACGGCAGCGACGTCCTGTCAGCAGCCGCAGATACCTTAAAGCAAAGGCGCGAAAAGCGCGAAGCGCTTCAAAACGGTGATTTCCAAAGCGAGCTTGCACGTCGCCGCGCCGAGTTCAAAAGAAAATAAAACCGAACACAAAACGGAGGAAGTTTGAAATGAGCAAAACCGAACAAATCGAAGCTATGAACGAGAAGGAATCCCTTCAAGGAGCGAATACCGAAAAAACAGCCGAGATCGAAAAAAAGCTGAACGTCAACGACCTGATCGAAAAGGGGAAAAAGGGCGACCTTTCCAGCAGCGATCTGGACGAAGCCATGGAACACATGGACTTTGACATGGACAGTCTTGAAAAGCTTTACGAGGCGTTTGAGGACAACGGCGTTTCGCTTCCCGGCGATATTTCCAATTCCGAAATGAACGAGATCGAAAACGAGGTCGAGCGTTTTGGCGGCGGCGAGAATATGGAACGTATTTTGGAGCAGGAGGGACTTTCTGTCGATGACCCTGTCCGTATGTACCTCAAAGAGATCGGCAAGGTGCCGCTTCTGGACAGTGAGCGCGAAAAGGAGCTTGCCGAGCGCATGGCACAGGGCGACGAGGAAGCTAAGACCGAGCTGGTCGAGGCAAATTTGCGTCTTGTGGTCAGCATCGCCAAGCGCTACGTTGGCAAGGGTATGTTCTTCCTTGACCTGATCCAGGAGGGAAATCTGGGACTGATGAAGGCAGTGGACAAGTTTGACTACACCAAGGGATATAAGTTCTCTACTTATGCGACCTGGTGGATCCGTCAGGCGATCACCCGTGCCATCGCCGATCAGGCGCGCACCATTCGTATTCCCGTACATATGGTCGAAACCATTCACAAGGTTTCGCGTTATCAGCGCCAGATGCTGCAAGAGCTTGGCCGTGAGCCCACCCCTGCCGAGATCGGCGAGAAGATGGGTATGAGCGCCGAAAAGGTACGCGAGATCATGAAGGTCGCACTGGATCCCGTTTCTTTGGAAACGCCCATCGGCGAGGAGGAGGATAGCCACCTTGGTGACTTTATTCCCGACGAGGATACGCCTTCCCCCGATGCCGAGGCGGCACAAACGATCCTGCGTGAAATGATCGAGCGCGAGCTCAATACCCTGACGCCCCGTGAAGCACACGTGATCAAGCTGCGCTTTGGACTGTATGACGGACGCACCCGCACCTTGGAGGAGGTGGGTAAGGAATTCGACATCACCCGTGAGCGTATTCGTCAGATCGAATCCAAGGCGCTGCGTAAATTGCGCCATCCCAGCCGTGCCCGTCACTTGCGCGGATTTTTAGATTAAGATTATTTACAATTATCGTAATTTTGCACAAAACAAAACGCGATAATTATAGCAAATTCACGATTTTACTGTTTGCTTTGCAGAATGTTGTCTTGCAAACTTGGTGAAAAGTAACTGCTTGTGCTTCCCGAATTCGAGTCGTGTGCCGCTTTGAGCGGCGGAACGTGGGGAAGGCAGGACTTGACAGTTAAACTGATTTCGTGTAAAATGTATAATGTTATATTATGTTCCCACGCGAGGGAAGGGAGGTTCCGAATATGATGAAAAAGATCATTTGCCTGGTGCTTGGATTACTGATGGTGGCATCAGTACTGACATCTTGCAGCGGTAATGATGGAGATATCATCGACAACATTAACGACAAGGCGTCCCGTTTGACCACCACGCTGAATATGTGGGTGATCACAGAAAACCCCGTGATCGCACAGGTCAGCGATCTGGCAAACGCAGGTCTTGATCCCGAAAAGGACGAAAGCAAGCTTTCCGACACAGAAAAAGCACAGCTTGCCGCACTTTCCGAGGAGCAAAAGACTGCGCTTTCTCAATTGGTTCGCATCAACCAGGCGATCAACAAGATCACCAAGGTCAAGTTTAAGACCAAGCTCAACATCAAGTATTTCACCGAGGCGGAATACTACGGCAAGCTGGAAGAGGCGCTTGCAAAGAGCGCGGAGGGCGGCTCTGCCAATAAAACACAAACGGCAGTCGAGGACGAAACCGTGATCAATGAGTACGGTATCCCCGAGCTCAAATACCCCACAGCGCCCGACCATCAGGTCGATATTCTGTACCTCAGCGGTTACAGCAGATACCAGAATTACATACAGAACAAGTGGATCAAATCGCTTGAAACGCAATTGAACGACGAAGCGATCCTGATCTCCAAATATGTCAACGATGCTTTCCTCAAAGGCGTTGTTTATAGCGGTGAGCGTTTTGCCGTTCCCAACAACACGACCATTGGTGAATACACCTACGTTTGTGTTAAGACCGAAGAGATCGAAAAGTTCGGATATACCGTGGCAGACCTGAAAAACGGTTCGATCTACGATGAAAATTACTACAATCTGTTCGCGGCATTGAATGAGTCGAATAAGTACGGCAAATTCCTGTACGCCCCAGAGGGTATTGATTCGGAAACGCTCCATTATTGGAACTTTGACCTTGACGGCGCTGATGGCGAATGTATATTGAACCCCGATGCGTTCTCCATTTTCGGTGACTCCTTTGACAACATCAACGGCACGACGTCCGCTTTGACCAAGCAGGGCGACAAGCTCGTTTTCTCCAACTTGATCAGCGACCCCGTCTTTATGAAGAACTATCTTGCGAGAAAGGCGGAATATAACCAGAACTACGTCACCACCGAAAACGCCAACGGCAACAGCGCCGTGGTGTGCGTCGTTAAGGGCGGCTGGGAGTTAAGACAGCAGTACGAGGCAAACGGCTACGAGGTCT
>JAGAMJ010000058.1 GCA_017624795.1 Clostridia bacterium | reverse complement strand
CGCCGAAAATGTTCTTGTCGGCGGCAGACCAGGTGTCGGTCACCTCAGCCATGGGGCTGGAGGGGGTGATGGGTAGATCGCGGCAACCTCGGTGAACGCGTAGGAAACGTGCGCCGCCGCGGTGTTACCGTCCATGGAAATCTTTCTTCTCTCGATTGCCATAAGATAAAATCCTCCTTGATGTATTTCTTGATATTTTGTTTTCTGTATGGTCATTCAGCGCGGCGTTGATCCGCCGCGAAAAGAACCTATAAACGCACCTTATATCATAACACTTTTTTATGAAAAAGTAAAGTCTTTTTGCTACTTTTTTATCAAACTCCGCCGTTTTTTTGAGGGAAATGCACCATTTTTCGCGTTTTTTCGCATTTTTTTGCAAAATGCTGCATTTTTATGCGTGTAAGGGCGACTTTCCGAGTGCAGGGGCGGCCAACGACATTTTCCTTCCACAGAAAAGAAAAACCCATTGACTTTTTCCCGCGCGTGCGATATGATGTAGTAAAGAAAAGCAAGGAGATGGAGTATGCGTTATTATCTGTGCGCGGAAGGCGGAGGCTCCAAGCTTCACGCCATTGTGTACGACGAGAATTTTAATATCGTTCGCACCGCCTTTTCTGGCTCTGTCAACAGCGTATTCAGGGACATCGAACAGATCCAAGCTGAAATGGAGGCTCTTTTGCGCGACCTGATCCCCCCCCACGTTACCGAGCTTGCGGGTGCCGACCTTGCCCTTGTGGGAAGCGGCTCAACGTTCGCCGATCTGCTTTGTGCGCGTTTCCCCGACGTGGATATCCGTTTCCATGCCGAGGGCGCCGTCGCGCTTGCGGCATCGTGTGTCGAGGAGGGCATCGTCGCACAGGCGGGCACGGGCTCGGACGCGTTTCTCATTCAGAAGGATCGGTGTCACACCGTCGGCGGCTGGGGGTGCGTCATTGGCGATCAGGGCAGCGGCTACGATATCGGCAGGCGCGGTGTCGTGGCGGCGATCCGCCACAATGACGGCTGGGGCGAGCCGACCCTGATAACCGAGCTGCTTTGCGACACGCTTGGCTATAACGACGGCATTAAGAAAAAATTCAACGATCTGGTCAACTATTGCCTTGACCGCACAAGAGTCGCCGCGCTCTCTCGCGTCGTCGGCGCTGCGGCGGCACGCGGGGACCAAGTCGCGCTTGATATCGTGCGTGACGCGGGACATCTGCTTGCACAGCAGGTCCTTTGCTCGATCCGCCAAGCGGGCGGCAGCTTCCGCGGCCCTATCATCGCCTCGGGCGGTGCGTGGCGCACCTCTCCCGTGATGTTTGAAACCTTCAAGGATGAGGTGCTGGCGGTGCATCCAAGCGCCGTGGTGAAGCGCCAGCTCTTTGAGCCTGTCGTGGGCTGTATCGTATTGCGCTTCGGTATATCCGAGCAGCTGACGCAAACGCTTTGTGAGAATTTCAAAGATTTTTTGTATAATCAAGAAAGGAACGGTACGACCGACTGTGAGCATGAATGCAATTGACAAATATTATTTGAGGATCAACGAGATTATGAGCGAGGTTTTTGAAAAGGAACGCGAAAACCTTGAAAGCGCCGCGCGCCTCATCGCGGACGCAAACCGTGACAAGCGCTCGATCTTTGCCTTTGGCTGTAACCACGCGGGGCTTATCACCCTTGAGCTGTTTTACCGCACGGGCGGTATGGTGACCGTCAACCCCGTTCGCTCGCCCGGTATGATGCTGGAGCTTTCCCCGCCCACGATGACAAGCGAGATGGAGCGCATGCCCGGCTATGGCACGATCCTTTTCAACAATCTGCCTGCCAAGCAGGGCGACGTGATCATCATTCACTCGGTCTCCGGCAGAAACGCGGTGACCATCGACATGGCGCAGGCGGCAAGAGAGCGCGGCCTTTTCGTGATCGTCGTGACCAACATGAATACCGCCACCACCGTTACCTCCCGCCACCCCTCGGGCAAGATGCTTCACGACTTTGCCTCGGTCCTGATCGATAACCACGGCGATCGCGGCGACGCCGCCGTCACGCTTGACGGCTTTGCACAGAAGGTTTCCTCCAGCTCCACCGTCGTGGGTGCCGCGATCCTAAACGCTGTGATCGCCCGCGCCTGCGAGCTGCTGCTTGAGCAGGGGATCGATCCCCCCGTCTTTATGAGCGGTAATATGGATGGCGGCGACGCCTATAACAAGGCGGTCATCGCAAAGCACAAAGACAATATTTTTTATATGTGATAAGGAGCACTTCGCTTATGTTAGTCGATCGTTATTATGACGCCGTCAAGGCACTTCTGGAAAAAGCACGCACCACACAGGACGACGCTATTTACAAGGCGGCGGACGTGATCGCCACGGCTGTCGAGTCGGGCAAAAAGGTCTATCTTAGCAGGATCTGCCACCAGATCGAGCACGATCTCATCTACCGCGGCGGCGGCCCCATCTTCTATAAGGAATACAAGGAAAACGAGGTTGAGCTAAAAGAGGGCGACGTTCTTGTCGTCAGCTCGGTTTCCGGCAGGACCAAATCCGTCGTGGATCTTGCCTTTGACAGTGTTGCCAAGGGCGTAAAGGTCATTGCCTTCACCTCAATGGAATACGCGCGGGCGGTCGACCCCGTCCACGAGTCGGGTAAAAAGCTTTACGAGATGGCGACCGTCACCGTGGACAACTGCGCCCCCGCCGCCGAGGCAATGCTTGAGGTCGAGGGAATTGAGGCGCGCTTTGCCGCCGCGTCGGGTATCGCCTCTGACTTTTTAATGTGGTGCATCACCTCCCGCGTCGTGGAAAGAATGCTTGCCGACGGATACACCCCGGGTATTTTAAAAAGCGCCAACTTCCCCGACGGCAACGACTATAACAAAACCGTCGTCGAGCAATTTGTACCAATTTCAAGTCCGTTAAGCAAGCGGGTACAAACCCTTTGCGGATAACGAATCCCCTGCGATACCCAATACCTGCTGAACCATTTCGTCCTAAGACCTCCTTCGTCCTCTGG
>JAGAMJ010000057.1 GCA_017624795.1 Clostridia bacterium | reverse complement strand
AGTAGTATCCGCGACCAACAAAGGCAAAGCGCATATTAAAATTTGCGCCAAAGACGAAAAGCTGATCTATAAAAACCAAAACGGGCTGTTTCACAGCCCGTTTTGGTTTTATGAAAATTGTTGATCCAGCTCGTCAACGATCGCCGCGATCGCGTGCTCCCTGAAATCGACCGTGACGCGATCGGCTGCCGCCTTTACCGAGGGTTCGGCGTTGCCAACGGCATAGCCGATGTCGGCTGCCCTCAGCATCGAAATGTCGTTTTCGTAATCCCCCGCCGTGACAAGCACCCTTGCGTGCAGCATTTCTTTGAGGCGCTTCGCGGCTGCGCCCTTGTTCGCGTCGGTGCAGCTGATCTCAAGCCCAACGGGCCAGCTGCGCGAAAGCTCAAACCGATCGCCCGCAAGGACTTGAAGGCGATCCCGCCAAAGCACGGCGTCCTCACTTTGTGCCATGATGCAAACGACCTTATAGATCGGAAGCGTGACGTGCCGCTTCAATTCCTCCATAGTCAGAACGTCCTTTTGTGCCGCCACGCGCGCAAGGCGATAGCCGTTGCCGCTTTTGTCAAAGGGCAGAATAGCCGTAAAGCACTGCTCCTGCTTCCAAAACGGCTCGACAAGCTCCAACGCCGCAAAATCGTTTCGCCCGCCCTCGTACAGCAGCGCGCCGCTGCGATGATCGCGGATCAGCGCACCGTTACAGCCCACAAGCGGCGCGTTCGGCAAAACGTCCGTGAGGTGCTCCGCCAAAAATTCGGGCGTTCTGCCGCTGAGCACGGTAAAGCGTCCGCCGTTTGCCTGAAAATAGCGAACGGCTTCGCAATTCTCGTCGGTCACACGAAACGTTCCGTCAAAATCGGTACAAAATAAAATACCGTCGAATTTCCCCATATTCGCTTTTGCTCGGCGCTCTTAAAACCGAGGGGGCTCGCCGTTGTTGGGGGGATAGTTGCCATTGGGCGGATAGTTGCCGTTAGGCGGGTAATTGCCGTTGGGCGGATAATTGCCGTTGGGCGGATAATTGCCGTTGGGCGGATAATTGCCGTAGGGGGGATAGCCGCCCTGCGTGTGATCGACGATCTGATTGATCTCGTGCTGCACAAGCCCCACCGTGGCGATGGGGAAAAGAAAGCCCAGCACGATCCACAGCACCTTGTTGTCTTGCTGCGGAATACCGCGGGCGAATTTGATGGCGTTGACATTATCGTCAGCATCAATGCCAAGCAAAATGCCGCCAAATCCCGTAAACAGCATGAGCAACGTGGTCGCAACGGGCGGGATCGAGGTCTTGCCGCCCTCGCGCTGCAAGGCAGAGCAGGTCACGTACGTCCACCAGACCATATAAATGCCACACGTGACAATGGAAAGCAGAATAACAGAAACAACACTTCGTTTTTCGATCATAATAAAGCTCCTCCTCGTTGCTTTTGATGCTTTCAGTATACTAAAAAAGGGCGGTTTTGTCAACCGCCCTTTTGGGTTTTTGATCAGTTCGCGTGGGTAACGCCGCGCTTTTTGTCGATGATGCGATGCACGAGCTTGACGATCTCGACAAGCGGGATAATGCAGAAGCCCAGCGCCATAGCGATAAAGTATTCGGGGAAGGTCAGGTGAACCATGCCGAAGATACGGGCGATGGGATCAACCAGCACGACCACAGAGGTCAGCACCAGCGACAGAATACCCGCACCCCACAGCCACTTGTTCTGTCCCTTCATCGTGAAGATCGAGCCGCGCAGCGAGCGCATATTGAAGGAGTGGAAGACTTCACAAAGCGCTAGAGTCATAAACGCCATCGTGGTGCCGTGATCGCTGATGAGCCCCGCCGCGTCCAGTGCGCGCAGAGAGTCCCACGTGCCGTTGCCAAAGGCAAAATGACCAACGAAGAAGGAAGCAAGCGTAATGAGCGTGACCAGCGCACCCTGATAGAACACGGCAAGTCCAAGTCCGCCCGCAAAGATGCCCTCCTTGCTGTCACGGGGCTGACGCTTCATCACGTCCGCCTCGGGCTTTTCCATACCAAGGGCAAGCGCGGGGAAGCAGTCGGTGATCAGGTTGATCCACAAAAGCTGCACGGGCTGGAAGATGGTGAAGCCGATGAGCGTCGCAAAGAAGATCGACAGCACCTCGGAAAGGTTGGACGCCAGCAGGAACTGGATCGCCTTACGGATATTGTCGTAAATGCGACGCCCCTCGCCTGCGGCGGAAACGATGGTGGCAAAGTTATCGTCGGCAAGGATCATATCGGCAACGTTCTTGGTCACGTCCGTGCCCGTGATGCCCATGCCCACGCCGATGTCGGCGTTCTTGATCGAGGGGGCGTCGTTCACGCCGTCACCCGTCATCGCGGTGACCTTGCCCTTTTTACGCCAGGCGTTGACGATCCTTGTTTTATGCTCGGGCTGCACACGCGCGTAGACCGAATACTTTTCAACGGCGCTTTCAAACTCCTCATCGGAGATGTTGTCAAGCTCCGCGCCCGTGATCGCCTGCGACGCGTCCTCGATGATGCCAAGCTGCATCGCGATCGCGACGGCGGTGTCCTTGTGGTCACCCGTGATCATGATGGGACGGATGCCCGCGGAACGGCACTCGTCAATGGCGGGCTTGACCTCGGGACGGACGGGGTCGATCATACCCACAAGTCCGACAAAGCAAAGGTCACATTCCACCGCCTCCGCCTCATAGGCGGCGGGCTCGGCGACAAGCTCCTTTTTGGAAGCTGCAAGCACGCGCAGCGCCTGATCCGCCATACCCTTGTTGGCGGCAAGGATCTCGGCACGGATCGCGTCGGTCATCTCGACCTCCTTGCCGTCCACGATCGCCCTGGTGCAGCGCTTCAGGATCTCGTCGGGCGCGCCCTTGGTGAACTGCACGATGTGATCCCCCACCCTGTGTACGGTGGTCATCATCTTACGCATCGAGTCAAAGGGGACCTCGCCGATGCGTACGTATTCCAGCTTCTGGTCGTTTTTGTCAAAGCCGAGCTTTTCGGCATAGTTGACAAGCGCGCACTCGGTGGGCTCACCGACGGCGGTCTTTGCCTCGCGGTCGAACTCGGCGTCCGAGCACATCGACATCGCGGTGGCAAGCAGGTTTTCGTCAGCGCCGTAGTGATCGACAACGGTCATCTTATTTTGCGTCAGCGTACCCGTTTTGTCCGAGCAGATGATCTGCGTGCAGCCCAGCGTTTCCACAGCGGTGAGCTTGCGAATGATGGCGTTGCGCTTCGACATATTGGTAACACCGATCGAAAGCACGATGGTCACCACCGTGGCAAGTCCCTCGGGGATCGCGGCAACGGCAAGCGAGATCGCCAGCATAAAGGAGTTGAGGATCGGCTCAAAGCCGACGCCGTGGCGGATCAGCTGAACGCCGAAGATCACAACGCAGATGCCGATGACAAGATAGGTCAGGATCTTCGAAAGCCCTGCCAGCTTGATCTGCAAGGGCGTTTTGCCCTCCTGCGCGCTTGCCAGCGCGTCGGCGATCTTGCCCATTTCGGTATCCATGCCCGTGGCAACGACCACCGCCTTGCCTCTGCCGTACACAACGGTAGAGCCCATAAACACCATATTCTTGCGGTCGCCAAGCGCAACGTCGCCGTTCGCGTTGGCTCTCATCACGCCCTCTTGCTTGGTGACAGGCACCGACTCACCCGTCAGCGCCGCCTCCTCGATCTTCATCGAGGCACATTCAATGATACGCGCATCGGCAGGAACGGCGTCGCCCGCTTCCAGCACGATGATATCACCGACGACCAGATCCTCACTGTGTACCGACACCAATTTACCGTCACGAATGACCTTTGAGGTCGCTGCGGCGATCTCTTGCAACGCCTCGATCGCCTTTTCCGCCTTGCTTTCCTGAAACACGCCAAGGATCGCGTTGATCAAAACGACGGCAAGAATGATCACCACGTCAGCGGGAAATTCAAAGCCGTGCTGCAAGCCGTTATAGATCTCCACGCCCGCGGAAATGAGCGCCGCCACCAGCAAAATGATGGTCATGGGCTCGGCGAGCTGCTTCAAAAAGCGGTGCAGGAGCGACTCCTTTTTACCCTCGGCAAGCTTGTTCTTGCCGTTTCTTTCAAGGCGCGCGGCTGCCTCCTGCTCGGAAAGTCCCTGCTCGGAGCTTTCCAGTGCGCCAAGAACAACGTTGCTTTCTTCCAGATAATGCTTCATATTTCTCCTCTCTGCCCACACGGGCGCCGTGGGATCATAGCTAAAAAAGACTCATGCAGAGTGTTGACAACAGCA
Organism: Clostridia bacterium; assembly: GCA_017624795.1. Lineage (GTDB taxonomy): Bacteria > Bacillota > Clostridia > Oscillospirales > CAG-272 > Firm-07. The sequence continues at coordinate 1,752 of JAGAMJ010000057.1, read as the reverse complement.
ACCTAACTCAAACGCGTTTTAAGGGGCATATTTGGCGCAAGGCAAGTCTGCTCTCTTAAAATTTACCCCCAAGCAAGTAAAAATTTGATGATTTTTGCGGAATTGGCACGCAGTCAAGTGTGACTTTACAAGTGACAAGTCTACAAAAAGCGCGAATTTCTGCCGCTTTGGGCGTGTTCGATTTAGGTTGCTTTGGCAACCCCCTACATGAGTCTCGTTAATCAAGGCAAGCCAGACCGATATCGGTCAGAGCTGTTGACTTGCCCGCGCATCGGCGCAACTACTCCCTCACGAATATGATAGGAAAATTATACCATATTATTTTATACTTGTCAATAGCGGATTTTGGCGGAATTGCTCTTATGGGGGCGAGGCGAGGTGTTGGCTGACCTATGCTTGATCGGCGTTTGTTGAAGCTATGTAAATATTGAAAATATGCAGAGGAATTTGCGGTTGTTTCAGTACGTTTGTTGCTGCCTTGCTTCCCCACGCGCGAGATCGGCAACAAGAAAAGCCCCCACGCGTGGGGGCTTTTTGTTGCGTAGATATAAAGGTTAAAAGGATACGAACTAAATCGTTTCCAAAATGCAAAAGTAATCGCCCTTGCCGCTTACAAGCAGTCCCTCCGCACTCTTCGTGTCGCATGCGAGCCCAACGGCTTCGTCGCTGAGTGACCTTTTGAGATAATAGATCGTATTTTTATGAATCTATTATTACAGCAATGCCGCAAGCTCAGCAAGGGAAGCGCTGATCTGAGGAATGTATGTACCTACAAACTGAGCGGGATTGGATACGCTCATCTGGAACTGAGTCTTGAGAGCATCGATGTACATACCGATATTTGCCAAAGGCTTTCCGAAAGGTGCTCTTTCTGCAATAGGCTTCTCGTTTACCTTGTTATTCATAGTGCTTTTGATATTATCAAGCTCATGTAACAAAGCGTTGCCGGGCTTCTTGGAGAATTCCTGAAGTTTTTTGTCAAATATATCTACAAGCTCGTTGAGAGTATTGGACGAGTAGTCAACCGCTTTGATTTCCTCAACAGGTTCGCCTGCAAAATCGGGAAGATCCTTATCCATTCTCTGGAGCGCGTCCTTGGCGTTATATGCCGCGCCTTCACCCTTGAAGTTGAGATTCATAGATAAAATATTCTCGCCACGATGGTTTACGGTAAGAATATAATAAGAATCACCGCGTCCGCCGAAATTGTATTCATAAGTGAACACATATCCATTATCGGTATTTTGAACAGTTTTTCCTGCCATTGATTTCCCAATCTTGTTTTCTCTTGCGTATTTTGCTACGTCAGAAAACTTCTTCTTCATATCCGAAGAAACTGTGATCTCAGATTTTTTGTGTGTAATGAAGGATTCTATGATCCACATCACCAAGTCTTTGTTGAATGCCATAACTTTTCTCCTATTTTTTTATTATTCCATTTCGGAATTATATTAATTATAATTCCATTTTAGAATTTTGTCAATACTTTTTTAATATATAATTCTAAAAAAGAAATTAAAAAGGTAGGAAAATATGAAAACTAGAAAAAAGGAATATGGCACAGCGAATGTTGTTGGGAAAAACATTGAGAAGATGCGTAAAGCAAAAGGAATAAAACAGGTCAACTTTATTGCACAAATGCAGACAATGGGGTGCGATATAAATCCAACCAGTTATTCCAAGCTTGAAGGACAATTTAGAAGTGCTACTGACTTTGAGATTTATGTAATAGCTAAAATTTTAGGTGTACCT
>JAGAMJ010000056.1 GCA_017624795.1 Clostridia bacterium | reverse complement strand
CAAACATTGAAACCCTGATCCTTGCCAAGGGCTTTGAGCAGTGCGTGGCGGTGATCAACGGCGACACCTGCTCGGTGGTGGTGAACGGCACCGAGCTGCAAGAAAACCAGATCTCCCAGATCAACGAGATCGTTTACGAGCAAACGGGCATCAAGCCCACGAACATTCGCATCGTGACGAAATAATAAAAAAGGCGTTTGTGGAAAGTCACAAACGCCTTTTGTTTTTTGAAACGCAAAGCCTTTATTTTCGAAACCTTCTCGCGTAATCGCAGCGGCGGCAGAGATCCTCGACGGCGCGGCGGTTGGTGAAGCCGTCGTAGATCGCACGGGCGCGAGGAGAGCGCAAGATCTCGTCAAGCGGATTGTCAAAAAGATTGCCGAGCACCAGCGTGCCTTCGGCGTCAAGACAGCAGGGAACCACCGTGCCGTCGCAAAGCACGCCGACCTGATCGCGCAGCGCGTGGCAGAAAATGTCGGTGTCGGCAGGGACGTCGGGGGCGTTTTCGTCGGGCCACTCAAAATGCTCGCCCCACTCCAAAAACACCTTGTCACGCGAGAGCCGTACGCTCTCGCGGTGCGAGGGGGGCCACTCGCCGGGGAACGCCTCATGCAGCTTTTGCAATATGGCGTTATTTTCGTCCTCGCCCTCGCCCCCGATGTTCCAAAGGCGCAGCACGGTAATGCAGCCCATCGCCGCCGCTTTTTTTGCAAAATCAATACACGTATCAAAATATTCGGGATCGGCAAACGCGGCGTTTGCCGCAGGCGCGTGGAGCGAAATGCTGATCTTGTAGGGCAGGTTTTCGAGTACCGTTTGCCCACTTTTTTGCAAAAGCGAGCCGTTTGTCGTGAGGATCGGATAAAAGCCCTTTTCCCACGCGCGTTTGACAAAATGCGGAAAACGGGGGTGCAGCAACGGCTCGCCGAGCAGATGAAAATACAGGAATTTGACCTTGCCCGAAAGGCGATCCGTGAGTGCTTCAAATTCCTCGTCGGAGAGCATGCGTGCCGCGCGCTTTGTCCCGTGACAAAAGGAGCAACGCAAGTTGCAGATATTCGTAATTTCAAGATATGCCTTGTCGATCATAGCACTGCTCCTTTTTGCTTTTCTTGCTTCATTATATCAAAAAACGGTTCTTTTTTCAAGGTGCTTTGCCCGCATTTTCGGCGTAACGCTTGCCGCCTTGCGCAAAAAGCCGCCCAATCCCGAATCGGGGTTGGGCGGCTGGGAATTATTTATGGATTAGCCAAAAACGATGCAGTCAGCAATGCTGTTTGCCCAGTTGGGCAGTTCAACAGTGATGTAATTTGCATAGTTCTCAGCAGTCAGCACAACGCCTTCACAGTTGCAGTTCGTCAAGGTAACCATATTATCGTTAGCCAACGCACTCAGATCAATATAGAAGCTCTTCTCGAAGGTGCAGTCAGTAAAGCTTGCCTGACCGTAGGGTTTGATCAAACGGTCATAATCCGCGTCATAGCCGTAATTCTGCCAGCACTTGGTAGAATTTTCGCCAAACTTGCAGTTGGTGAAGGATACGGAATCCAAACCTGCCAGACTGGTCCAGCCATTGAGAGTAGAATTGGTGACGATCAGATTCTGACCGTTGTGCTCTGCGGTGTTGATCGCATAGCCGGGTCCGTCGATCACAACATTGTCAATAATGACATCTTCGGTGGGGGCATAGATGACGATTCCGCGACCACCGCCAACAATGGTAAGATTCTTAATGGTGCCGCCGTGGGTAACGATCACATATGCACTCGAACCGGTTTCGGTCAAAGTATTGCCATTGCCGTCCAAAGTACCGCCGTATTGTGCTACGCCAACCTTGTTGCCGTATGCTTCAGTGACACCATTGGTGGTGACGACAGAACCGGTCACAGTCAGATCATCACTCAGCACAACATCGTCGCCGGAAGCCAGAGCATCGGACAGATCATTAGCAGATTCAACAGCACTCAGACCGTTCCAATTGGTGAAGGTGTCGCAAGTACCAATACCTGCCCACCAGCCGCCAGCGAGAGCGGTGTAGCCGTAGATGCCGCCACCGACAACACCGTTCGTATTCGTCACGGTATTGTTTTCGGAGACACAACCGTCAAAGGTAACCTTCGTATCATTGAAAGCACGGCTCAGGTAGACATTTGCACCGTTGGGATCGGATGCCCAATCACCTTTAACACCGGAGAATGCACCGTTTGCACTGATGCTGGTATTCTTAACGGAGCAGTTTACGAAATTGACGGTAACGTCACCACTCTCCTGTGCAGTACCGCCTACAAAAGCAGCAGTGTTGCACTTGCCGGTGATGCTGGAATTGAGAACGTGAACATTCTCAAATACGAGCTCGCCGTAGGTGTTGCCCCATACGACTGCTGTCCAGTGATCGCCAACAACGGTAACATTATCGAAGGTCAGATCCTTAACCTTGCCGGGCTCAGTGCCGGCATCACCGCCATTGGGAGTGCCCGTGAACATAGAGCCGTTGATCTTCAAGCCGGAAATGGTATTACCATGACCGTCGAGAACAAAGCCATCATTGCCATTGTAGCCAACATTGACCCAAACACTATTCCAGGTGTAGCCGGTGGCATCGATGTTAGCCATCACATTGTAGGAACGACCCCACATATTGTTGCCATAGGAGTTGTCAGCCCAGAACTTGTTCATGGCGATCAGGCCCTGTGCATCATAGACATAGTAGTTGGTGCCGTCTGTATAGAAGCCAGGGTAACCTGCAACCAAGGACAGCGTCAAGCCGCCCTGCTGCTGATCGACAACAGTATAGGTGCCGTTGCCATTGTCAACAGCCGCGTAGTCGGTAGCGACAAATTCAGAAATGCCCTCATTTGTGGTCTGTTGATAAACGCTAGCTCCCTTATTGGCGAAAGTACCGGCAGTGATGGTAACATTCATACCAGTATAGGTCAGGGCAGCATATTCAGAATCAAAGGTGCCGCCATTGATGGTCACAGCACCATTGGTGGTGTAAATCAAGGCATTACCGTGAGCAGAAGCGTTCTCCTGATCGTGCGTGAAGGTACCGCCTTCGACGATTACTTCGCCACCAGTCACATACAGCGTGTGACCTGCATGCTGTTCATTGGCATTTGTGAAAGTGCCACCCTTAATGGTAACAGTACCATTATGAACGGCAACGCCACCATGCTGACCGTTAACAGTTACATCGTCAAGGGTCAGGGTACCATTATTAAAATGCTGGACGGCATAGTTGGTGGTGTTATTCTGATTAAGGGTTACACCGCGGATAACTGCGTCGCCCTCATTCCAGATAGCAGAACCAGCAAAGAGTGCGCCGCCGTTAATGGTAATATCGCCATCAATTACCAGCTTTGCACCGGTTGCGTTGTACATATTACGGGTGGTAATAGTACCCTTACCGATAATCGTCAGCTCGCCGCCATTTTTGAGAACATTAACCGTTTCGTTGGCAGCAGTCAGGTCATATCCATTCAGATTGACTACGGTAGAAACACCTGCGGGAATCTCAATGGTTTCGGGCAGGACAACGCTGGCGCCCAACTGAACCTTACCGCCGTTGGACACAGCAGCCTTCAGGTCGGCAGCATTGTAAACGATCATGTCGGGAAGCCATGCGTTTCCGTCATAGTCATCGCCGTAAGAGTCGTCCTCAACGCTGTACTGCGTTGCAAGCAGGTTGATACCGAACTCAATCGAAGCAGCGTATTTAGCAGGATTGAGGGGATCGTCAGATTTCTTGTGGTTTGCCACGTTGCCAACGGTCTCGGGCATGTAAACGATCATCGCTACGTAATCGGCGCCGCCGACCTCAAGCGCGGTGGTCTTGCCGTTGTAGTCCTTGAAGCCCAAGGTGTCGCCGTCCTCAACGGCGGTTGCGCGGGTATAGGTGCCAACGTCCTTTTCCTCGATCAGAACCGTCTTGAAAACAAGATGCTCGGAAAGGTAGAAGGTGTCACCGTCCACGTTCGTGCCGGGATTGTCGTTAACGACGTTCACGCCAAGCTGGTATTTCAGCGCAAGCGAGCCAAGGTTGGAAACCTTCAGGTAAACGACCTCAACTCTGCCGGGCTCCCAGTATGCGTTGGGATCGAAAATGTCGTCCCTGCCGCCAACGGTTTCCCATTCGGGGGAAAGCACGCCCTTTTCGACTTTTTTGTACTCAAGCTCCACGTCCAGATTGCCTGTCGTGATGATGTTGTTCTTGGAAGCAACACTATCCGTGAACCAAGCAAACGTCGTTCCCGCAAGCATCGCAACGCAAAGAAAGAGCGAGAGCACACTCATCAAAAGCGCGCGTTTTGTGCTTTTCTTGTTCGTCATTTGAATGACCTCCTATGAAGATATTCGAACCCATCATTTATGTAGCGAAATACACAAATATAAGGATACATAATAATTATACCCCCTCCCCCCCCTGGAAAGTCAATGCATTTTTGAGCTTTTTGTGCAATTTCAACAAAAATATTTATCGGGGCGTTTTTGGGGTTGCGGATTGACTTTTCGGTCGCACACCGCTATAATAATAGGAAAGAATGGTTTTGGAGTGTGATCTATGTTAAGCTTACTTGCAAGATTGTTTGTGAAGAACAGGGAACAGGTCGCCTCGCCTGCGGTACGCAGCGCGTGGGGCTTACTTGTTTCGCTTTATTCGATCTTTCTCAACTTGCTGCTCTTTGCCGCAAAATTTTTGGCAGGCACGCTGACGGGCTCGCTTGCCATGCAAGCCGACGCCACCAATAATCTTTCAGACGCGGGCTCGTCGGTGGTGTCGCTGGTCAGCTTCAAGATCTCGGCAAAGCCCGCCGACCGCGACCACCCCTTTGGGCACGCGCGCATCGAATACGTTGCTTCGATGATCGTTTCCTTTCTTATTTTGTTCATCGGCGTGGAGCTGGTGCGCGGCTCGATCGGCAATCTGATCACTCCCGTAAAGCCGACCTTCAACGCGCTTGCGGTCGTTATTCTTTCGGTATCGGTCCTTGTGAAATTCTATATGGCGTTTTTCAATCGGCGCGTGGGCAAAAAGATCGACTCCGATGTGATGCGCGCAAGCGCGGCTGACTCGCTTTCGGATATGGGCGCGACGCTGGCGGTGCTGATCGCCAACCTCTCGGTGCTGTTTTTGCCCGAAACCGTCAGTATGTACGTCGATCCCGTCATCAGTCTTGCCGTTTCGGTGCTGATCCTTGTTGCGGGACTGAAAATTCTAAGTGACACTAAAAATTCGATCCTTGGTGCCGCGCCCACCGCCGAAACGGTCGCGACGATCGAAAAAATGGTCGCCGAATACCCTGACGCGCTTGGTATTCACGACATGATCGTGCACAGCTACGGCAAAACGCGCACGCTTGCTTCGCTTCACGTTGAGGTGGACGGCAAAAAGGATATTTTTGCTTCTCACGATATGATCGACCTGATCGAACGCCGCCTTTTTGAGGAGGCGGGGATCGAATGTACGATCCATTTGGATCCCATCATCACCGATGACGAGCGCGTCGTGCGCTGGCGCGAAACGGTCAGCGGCATTGTGAAAAAGATCGACGAACGGTTGCAGATCCACGACTTCCGCATGGTGCCCGGCGCCACGCACACCAATCTCATTTTCGACGTCGCCGCCCCCTTTGAGGTGCCAATGAGCGACGCGGAGCTGAAAAAGCAGATCGCCACCGCCGTTTTCGCGCAGGATCCCACCTATTTTACCGTCATCACGATCGACCGCGTTTGAAAAATAGGCGGACCGCCGATGGAGGTCCGCCTATTTTATTGTGGTTTTGGCGCAAATAGACCGTCGCGATAGCGGGTGAGAGGCACTTGTCGGATTCAAAAAAGCTTTTGCCGCTTTGTTAAAGTAATGTTAAATGTTATAAAAAATGCATTTTGTTTGTGATTGATTTGTGCTATACTGAAATCAATCAGTTTGGAGGGTGATGTATGGATTTTTCTCTTTTCGAAAAGCTTTTAGCCCTTGTGCTTTCGCTTTCGATGTTTTTGTTAAGCTCGTTTTGCGCTAGTGCCTCTTCTGAGGACACATATGAGGCAAGGAAAAACGCGTACCGCGCAAAGATAATGGCTGACGATGTTACCGCCGACGATCTTTTGATCGGCTCATGGGTTTCTTTCTATTCCTTTGACATAGATAGCTATGAGGATCAGCTTGATCAAATGGCAGCGGCGGGCATCAATTTTAATTTTTTTCCGAAGGACTTTGGCGGCGGAAAAATGTACGATGCGGCATATTGGGATCATGTTGAACAAATGTACGCTGAGCGCAATATGGTCTATCTTATGAACGGGGATATGAACGCCGATTCGGTTGCCATCGGTGTTGAATACGCCAACGGTAAGGAGCACTGCATAGGATATCATATCAAGGATGAACCGAGCGGAGCTGAGCTGCCTGCCGTCGGCGATCAGATGCTTGCCTATCGCGATGCCGATCCCGAAAGGTATCCGTTTACCAATCTTTTGCCGAGCTATGCAGGCACCGCTCGGCTTGGCGGAGATTACCGCTCTCACGTTGAAGCTTATATTGAGGAGGTTGGCGCCGAGAACATAGGATATCTGTCGCACGATTATTATGCGTTCAGAACGAATGGCGACACAAAGATGGAGATCTTTGCTGATATGGAGGTGCTTCGATCGGTTGCTTATGAAAACGGCAAGCTCAAAACTCACGCGTTCCCGCAATCCACGGCGTGGAGCTGGGCGCGTATGCCAAACATCAACGAAATGCGCTGGAATGTCTACGCGTATCTGGCTTACGGCTTCAAGGCGCTAACTTGGTTTAATCTTGTTTGCCCCGGGACCTCCGACACCGAGGGAGAGAGATTTTACGACAGCTTGATATACCGTGATGGCACGATCCGTGATCAGAAGCTTTTCACCGAATGGAGCGAGTTGAATTGGGAGATCAGAGGTCTTTCCTCGGTTTTGATGAATCTTGATACCGTTCATGCGTACCATGTCAAACCTGATTTGATTGGCGTTGAGTTTCTGCCGAGAAATTTCTTCCTTCAGCCGGGGGGAGATTTTGAAAATGATTTTGTCGTCAGTCATATGGAGTCAAAGGACGGCAAGGAAACGTATATCATGCTGTTCAATAAAAGCACGACGAAAAGCAGAAATTGTTTCTTCAACATAGACGATGCTGAGGGCATTAAGCGGATCGATTATTTTGACCCGAACACCGGAGAATACGTTAAGATGGACATTTCAGCGGGAGCTCTCCAAGACAACTTCTTGGCAGGTGAGGGTAAGCTTTATCGTTTGAATTATACAGACGATCGCGTGGAAGAAGCAGAGAACGCCGAGCCGTCAGAGGAGCCAACTGCACGTGTGCTTCCTTGGGTTATAGGCGCTGTTTCCGCCGTTGCGTTTTCGGCAATCGTCGTCGGTACGGTTGCGGTATTTAAGCGCAGACGCAGAAATCATTAACGGTGTTAGTGACGAGAGAATAAGATGCAAACACCGTAAGGAAATGCAATATCAAAATGAGATCGTATGCTGAACCGTTATGAAGCATTGCCTTAAAGTACAGTATATATAGTCTTATCGGCTCTTTGGGAATAGAGTCCAAAGGTCGGCAATTAACGCAAAAAACCGCACTACGGTGCGGTTTTTTTGTTACATAGCTTTATACTATTTAGGGGGGGTCTATCGGATTTCCTGCTCCAAATGATCAAAAAGCGGGGAAGTGAAGAAATCGAGAATGGTGATTTCAAGCCCAATATCCTTGGCGCGGGTCATTCGACTCAAAGCCTTTGAAGCTTTTTGAGCACCTTGATCTCGCCCGCCTTCAGTGTGAAGCAATTATCCGACAGAAGATACGGAACGTCAAGCATCACATAAGGATTGAAGCTGTCGGTGGTTACCGTGATCTCGTTATCGGTCTCGCTGACGATGATCGGCTCGGAATAACGGATAGCGAGGTCGGAAAAGCGATTTTTGACAAGGAACGCTCGGTCGTCGCCGCCATCAGATGTAAGATCGCAAAGAATGACCGTTGTATCGGACAAAAGAGCGTCTATCAAAGAAAAGTCACATTCAAAGATCCTTTCGGTACGGTTCTCGCAAACCGAAAAAGGAATGTCGACCGTGTAAAGCTCCGCGTTTGCCTTGAAATCGTAGACATAAAGTTTTGCGTTACCCGAAGCCGCACGCAAGGAGTCGTTGCAAATGTGAACGGAAAGCTTACTGTCGCCTTCCCAAACAGAAGCGATAACAGGTTTAGCCGAACGCTTGAACGCATAGTAGGCAGGCTTGGGACAAGCGTAATAGTCCAAAAACGACCAGCCCGCCGCCGCAGGCCAGCAGTCGTTGAGCATCCAAAAGACCAGTCCCCACGAATATCCCTTATAGCGTCGATAAAGCTCCATAGACAGGCGCGTCAATTCGCAGTGAAGCATCTGATATTTGAGGATCGCATCCCTGTTGTCTTGGTATTCCCCAAATATCTTGCGGGCGGCGTCGTCATACGTTCTGAATAAGGACCTGCGAAGGGATGGATTATTCTTGGAATGATACTCTATGATCTCCATCGTCCCGTCGTCAAAAATATCGCTTTGATCCATATATTTTTCAAGACCGGAAATAAATGACATTCCAAACGCGGGATATTCGCAGCAGAAGCGTGAATAGAATTTTGAAAGGGCTGTGCGATAATCCTCCATGTGCGTGCCGCTGATATATTCAAAAATGTTGCCAAGATAATACGTGACGTGCGTCGTGCCACAGGTCGAGCTGCAATAATTGTCCCCTCCGTATGGCGAGGAGGCAAAGAAATATCTGTGCGGATCAAGCTCGGCAAGAATGGGCTCGATGCCGTATGCGGCGGAGCGATATCCCGGAAAATTCGTACGGTTTTCGCTTCCCCTGACAGCGTTTTCGTTGTCGCCGCACCAATAGATCAGACAGGCATGATTGCGCAGACGCAATGCTGCCGCCCGCGTTTCGCTTTTCAGCGCGTCAATAAACCAATCCTCGCGCTCGGGATACTGACCGCAAGCCATCAAAAAATCCTGCGTTACAAGTATGCCAAGTCTGTCACATTCATCGTAAAACTCGTCACGCTCGAATATGCCGCCGCCCCAAACTCTGATCATATTAACGCCGCCCGCGACCGACATCTCAAGCAAGCGGGTGATCTTTTCGGGCGATTCGGATGACGGGAACGGCTCGCAAGGGACCCAATTTCCGCCCTTGCACATGATCTTAACGCCGTTGACAAGCACGATAAAGCCCGCGGTGGATCGGTTGAGGTCGACAGAGGTCAAATGCGCCTCTTTTTGCAGCGCAAGACTTATCCTGCGGTACTCCGAGTCTTCGGGATCACGCGGTTGAAGCACAGTGACCTTGCGGATGCCGATCTTTTCGGTCTTCGTTGCGCTTGCCGTGGAAACGGTAAAGGTGTAAAGCGGCTGGTCACCGTATCCCACGGGATACCAGAGCTTGGGACTGACGATATCTATGGTCTGGCGCAGAGAGGAGGCGATCAGCGTGCGTTCCTTTTCAAAGACGGTCTTTCCGTCGGGGTCAGTCACCGCTATGCGCACGGTATCACCGCAATCGCAAAAATTACGGATATTGATGTCAAGCTGCACCTGCGCCGCATAGGAATTGATATCGGATGTGTAGATATAAAGATCATCGACCTCGTTTTTTTCTCTAAAGCACAGGCAAGCGCCGCGATAGATGCCCATTGTCACGAAACGGTCTACCCAATCCCAGCTGTACGTGCATTGGATGCGGCGGGTATTCATTCTCTCTCGTGTGAACGCGCCCGAGTAAAGAGGCATCCCCTCCACGCGCTTGATGGGGGAGAAAAATCTGACTTCAACGGTGTTCTCACCCTCCCGCACGATACCGTCAACGCAAAAGGCGTGGGGAATAAACATATTGTCGACCTCGCCGATCTTTTGACTGTTGAGGTAAATATCCGCATATGTATCGATGCCGTCAAATTCAAGATACGCCCTCTCCTGTATGCGGTCGACTACAAAACGCTTGGTATACGTAAAATCGCAATTTTCTATCCACTGGATCTGCTTGGTGTTGTCTCTGTAAAAAATATCGGTTATGATCTTGTTGTTTATAAGATCGGTATGAACGCACCCGGGAACTTGTCCGTCAAGCTCAAAGGAGCCGATGGGCGAGTCCTTGCAAGAAAGATGCCAAATTCCGCAAAGATCATATCTTTTACTCATTTTTCCTCCTTGATCGCAAAAGCAACAAAATAAAATTATATATAAAATTATAGCATATATTTTTCACGCTTGCAACACAAATCTCAAAAATCCATATCAGCATGCGCGCGTTGCTGCCTTTTTCGGCATTTCGTTGCAAAAGCTTCCCATTTTGGTAGAAAAGATCGGACACATCATAAGGGATAGGAGCCCAAAATGATGTGTCCGATCTTTATTTTAAGCTTTTTTAGGGAAATGCGAGGGGGGACTTTCCTGAAAAGTCCCCCTTGTATTTCTATTTTTCAACATCTGCAAGAATGCGGTCGATATATGCCGCCGATCTCTGTATCGCGGTTTTCATTTGATCAAGCCCGTAATGCTCGACCGAAAGATAGCCGTTGTAGCCGTTTTTATGAAGCGATCTGATACACTGCTCAATTTCAACGAAGCCATCACCGACAGCACATGAATAAGCCGCTTTTCCGTCGCACAGCGCGCCTGCCTTTTGTGTGCTTGATACGGGCGCGAGCGCGCGATCCTTTAAGTGGACGTGAACGATCTTATCCTTGAAAAGCTCGAACGCGGCGATGGGCGATTCGTAAAAATAGGTATAATTTCCCGTGTCGAAGGTGTGGCGCAGCTTGGGTACGGCGACGAAGGCGCGTTCCAGTGTTTCGGTATTGCAAATGATCGCGTCAACGGCGTCAAAATCCTCGACCGTTACGGTTATTTTTTGATTTTTTGCTATGTCGCATATTTCGTTCAAACGAGCGCAAACCGTTTCAAATGCGGCATTTTTATCCTTGATTGCGCCGTCGCCTCGCGGTATGATCATAGCGTGATCGCACCCACACGCGCCAAGACAAGCAAAAAAGGCGTTTGCGTCTTCGTGATCGACGGGAAACGTAAGATCCCAAAATCTGTAAACCGACGAGAGGGAAAAGCCCTCTTTTTTTAGCATTTCTTGCGTTTCGCAAAGAGCATCTGCCGAACGCCAACGCACGTCTGTTCCCACGTACCCAAGTGATGCCGCAAAGGACAGGATCTTGGCAATCGAAACGCCTTCCTGCTCCGCTGCGGTCAAAAGATGATCGTAAATGATAGATTTTTTCATGACGGCTCCTAAAAAGCAGACACATCACAAGGGCAAAAGCCCAAAATGATGTGTCCAACTTTTTTGGTTAAAGTTTTTTGAAAGGAGCGCGAGGGAAACTTTTTGCAAAAAGTTTCCCTCGCATGTTTTTTACTTGCTGGCTTCTTCAATTGCTACCGCAACTGCCACGGTCATACCGACCATGGGGTTGTTGCCTGCGCCGATGAGGCCCATCATCTCAACGTGCGCGGGCACGGAAGAAGAACCTGCAAACTGCGCGTCGCCGTGCATTCTGCCGAGCGTGTCGGTCATGCCGTAGGAAGCAGGACCTGCTGCCATGTTATCGGGGTGCAGGGTTCTGCCGGTACCGCCGCCCGATGCCACGGAGAAGTACTTCTTGCCGTTCTCGATCGCCCACTTCTTGTAGGTGCCTGCAACGGGGTGCTGGAAGCGCGTGGGGTTGGTGGAGTTACCGGTGATGGAAACGCCGACGTTTTCAAGGCGCATGATCGCCACGCCCTCGGGCACGCTATCGGAGCCGTAGCACTTGACTGCTGCGCGGGGACCGTTGGAGAACGCCTTCTCGGAGATCACCTTGACCTCCTCGGTCGCGGGATCAAACTCGGTCTTAACGTAGGTGAAGCCGTTGATGCGGGAGATGATGTAAGCGGCGTCCTTTCCAAGTCCGTTCAAAATGACGCGCAGGGGCTTGTTACGCACCTTGTTTGCGTTGAGTGCGATCTTGATCGCGCCCTCAGCGGCGGCAAAGGACTCGTGTCCTGCGAGGAAGCAGAAGCAATCGGTTTCCTCGGACAGCAGCATAGCGCCAAGGTTACCGTGGCCAAGACCGACCTTGCGGTTCTCGGCGACGGAGCCGGGAATGCAGAATGCCTGCAAGCCGATACCGATGGCGGCAGCGGCGTCAGATGCCTTGGTGCAGCCCTTCTTGATGGCGATCGCTGCGCCAACGGTGTATGCCCACTTTGCGTTCTCGAAGCAGATGGGCTGGGTTTCTTCAACGATCTTGTAGGGGTCGATGCCCTTCGCGTCGCAGATCTCCTTGCACTCGTCGATCGAGGAGATGCCGTATTCCTTCAAAGCTGCGAGGATCTTCGCCTCGCGTCT
>JAGAMJ010000055.1 GCA_017624795.1 Clostridia bacterium | reverse complement strand
GCAAGCGAAAGATACCAGACCGTGCGGCTTTCGATCAGCGCCTCGATCAGATGATGCCCCGTACCGATCGCTTCATAGAAGAAGCACCCGATCAAAGCCACCAGTGCGAAAACGGGCGCGATCTTAAAAAAAGAATACATGCCCTTTAAGGTTTTGTGCAATACGGTGCGAATTTTCAGCGCCAATCTCGCAAACAGATACGCACCGATGCCGCACAGCACGCCAAGCAGGATCGCCACCCAAAGGTCGCCAAGCGGCAGCACCTCCGTGAGTCGAAAGCGAAACAGCGCCGTCAGCTCCATCTTCCCCGTGGCAAGGCAAAGAACGCGAAGCGTTACCATACCCGAAAGAACGCTTGTGATCGAGGAAAGCAGCAGCAACGGTGTGATACGGCGATGCGCCTCCTCCAAGCCGAACATCACCGCCGCGATCGGCGCACAGGTTGCCGTCGCAAAGCCCGCGGTGGCGCCACCCGTCATCAAATAGCGCTCCCAGCCGCGTTGCCGCAGCAATCGGCTTGTACCGCTGCCAACGGCTGTACCCATCTGTACGGCAGGGCCCTCGTTTCCAAGCGGAATACCGCAAAGGTAAGAAAAAAGCGCAGAGGTAAAGACAAAAATGATATTTCGAAGCCAATGAAAGGTGATCAGCCCACGCATCAGCGCCACGGCGGTTGGGGTACCGCCCCCTCTGGAATGAGGCGAATACACAAGGCACAGCGACACCAGAAAGGCGACCAGCACAGCCCCCGCCACGACGGGCGCGATCGCCCACGGATTTTCGCCCGCAAAGAGGTATATTGCGCGTGAAAGCTCGATCACCCGCTCGCTGATCACGCGAAAGGCAAAGACCAACCCCCCCGTGATCGCTCCCACAAGCGCGGAAAACACCACGCTTGGCAGCATGATATTCACAATGTGTTTTCGGATCCCGAACTTCATCATTTCCTCCAACGCCAAGGGGCGCCGCTTTTTAGTTTTTCAAGCTGTGGATCGGCGCGGGGATACGTCCGCCGCGCGCGACAAATCTTGCAGGGGAATAGGGCTTCACGTCCATGATGGGCGAATACCCCAAAAGACCGCCGAAATTCACCACGTCCCCGCACTTTTTGCCGTAGGCAGGGATCACGCGCACTGCCGTGGTCTTGGTATTCGCCACGCCGATCGAGATCTCGTCGGCGATGATGCCGCAGATCACGTCCTCCGAAACGTCGCCGGGGATCGCGATCATATCAAGTCCCACCGAGCAAACGGCGGTCATCGCTTCCAGCTTTTCCAGCGTCAGCGCGCCGCGCTCGACGGCGGCGATCATGCCCGCGTCCTCGGAAACGGGGATAAACGCGCCCGAAAGTCCGCCCACGTGAGAGGACGCCATCACGCCGCCCTTCTTCACGGCGTCGTTGAGCATCGCCAGCGCCGCGGTCGTACCGTAGCCGCCGCAGGATTCAAGCCCCATCTCCTCTAAAATGTGCGCCACCGAGTCGCCGACGGCGGGGGTGGGCGCAAGAGAAAGGTCAATGATGCCAAAGGGCGTGTTCAGTCGCTCGGCTGCCTCGCTTGCCACCAGCTGTCCCACACGGGTGATCTTAAAGGCGGTCTTTTTGATGACGTCCGCCAGCTCAGAGAGATTGCAATCGCCCGCGCGGCGAATGGCGGCGGCGACAACGCCGGGGCCCGAAACGCCCACGTTGATGACCGAATCGGGCTCGCCCACGCCGTGGAAGGCACCCGCCATGAAGGGGTTGTCCTCGGGGACGTTGGCAAACACCACAAGCTTGGCGCAGCCGATGGAATTGTTATCTCTTGTCAGATACGCGGCGCGCTTGATGGCAGTGCCCATCATACGGATCGCGTCCATGTTGATGCCCGCCTTGGTGGTCGCGACGTTGACCGACGAGCAGACAAGCTGCGTCTGGGCAAGCGCCTCGGGGATCACGGAGATCAGATTTTTCTCGCCCTCGGTCATACCCTTATGTACCAGCGCGGAATAGCCGCCGATGAAATTGATACCAAGCGTTTCGGCAGCGCGTTGCAGCGTGTGCGCGATCTTCAAATACCCGTCGGGCGAGATGCTGCCGCCGACGATCGAAACGGGCGTGACCGAAACGCGCTTGTTGACGATCGGGATACCGTATTTCTTTTCAATGTCGCAGCCCACCTCGACAAGGTGCTCTGCCTTTCGGGTGATCTTATCGTAAATTTTCTCACACAGGCGGTTCTCGTCCTCGCTCACGCAGTCAAGCAGTGAAATGCCCATGGTGATGGTGCGGATATCGAGATTTTCCTCTCGGATCATGCCTATGGTTTCCAGAATATCGGTGACGTTCAACATTTTTCCTTACCTCAAACGTGATGCATGGTGTTGAAGATATCCTCGTGCATGGCGCGGATATCAAGCCCCTTTTCCTTGCCCGTTGCGGCAAGCTTATCGGCAAACTCGGCAAAGGGGATCTTCAACTCGTCGATCTCAACAAGCATGATCATGGCAAAATATTCCGACAAAACGCTTTGGGTAATGTCGATGATATTGGCATTGTACTCGCTGCAAAGCGTGCTGACGCGGGCGATGATGCCCACACTGTCCTTTCCCGTTACGGTCACAACTGCTTTCATAATTAAAGCTCCTTCATCAGTGATATATACTGTCATTATACTAAAAAATGAAAAGAATATCAAGAGGTCGACGAGGATTTTATTTTTTTCACAAAAAAACCCCCTGATAATTGACTTTTTTGGCACCTTATGCTATACTGATAAAAATATTATTTTAGGAGATTTTGATTATGAGTGAGTTTAATTCCTTCGAATTCGTCGTTGAGCAAGCCAAAGAGGGCAAGTGGAAGCTTTTGCGCGTTTCAATGATCGCGCTTTACGTCCTTTATGCCGCTGCTGTTGCCATCGTGATCGGCGTCTTTTTGCCCG
Source organism: Clostridia bacterium (assembly GCA_017624795.1). Classification (GTDB taxonomy): domain Bacteria; phylum Bacillota; class Clostridia; order Oscillospirales; family CAG-272; genus Firm-07. The sequence continues at coordinate 1,421 of JAGAMJ010000055.1, read as the reverse complement.
GCATGGTCCCGCTGTTTGCGCTGGTTCCCGTTACCCTTTGGATCATCGTCTACTTTACCTGGCGCTACACGTCTTTGGAATATGAGTATTCCATTCAGTCGGGCGAGCTGACCTTTTCCAAGATCTACGGCAAGCGTTCCCGCCGCACGCAGCTTAAAATGAGAGTGCGCGACGCCAGCCTGATCGCGCCCCTTGACGACGGCGAGTACTCCGCACGTGCGACCGCCTATCAGCCCGAGGTCGAATTTTCCGCCATTTCCTCGCTCAAAGCCCCCGATATTTACTTTATGCTGTTTGAGTTGGAGGATCAGAAAACGGGCAACAAAAAACGCGCGATCTTTTATTTTGAGGCGACCGCAAACGCGTTGAAGACCTGCCGCTTCTATAACCAGGCAGCGACCGTTATCACCAAGGTAAGCAGATAAAAATCAAAACCACGCATGAAACGCGTGGTATGCACAAGCCCCTCCAGGGCATAACACCAGCAACATCTTAAGATGTACTGAATGATCATCAATTGCACAAAACACCCTGCTGCCGGATATCCGGCTACAAATCGCCTCCCTTGTGTAAAGGGAGGTGGCTTGCGCAGCAAGACGGAGGGATTGTGAAAAATGCAGGCCGCTTTGTTGTCTAACAATCCCCCACCCGCTACGCGGGAGCCCCCTTTACACAAGGGGGCCTCTGCTGTAAGCGCTTTATTCCACCTGCACAGCAGGCGGTTTCTTTTCGCTAAAAACTACAAAAGCAAGCGCAAAAGCACCCTTTATTGATCGAAAATAACGCAAAAGCCCCGAAACGGTATGCGTTTTTAGCATTTCCCCCCAAAAAAGGAGAGCACTATGGAACGTTATATGCAATCCAGACAATTGGCCTACAAGACCTTTGAGAACAACCCCTACTTTGCCAAAAACCCCTTCCACGGCATCGAGCGCACCGAGGAAAGGATCCCCACCTACGAGGAGATCCGCGACAGATTGCCAAAGCCCATCTTCGACGGGCACGAGGACTACATCAAGTGCTATGATTACGCTTGGGAAACCGCCTTCGGCAACATCGCCTCCCCCTCGGTCAACGACCTGTTTGTCAGCAATTTTATCAAGACCGCGTTCAACGGGTGTCTGTTTATGTGGGACTCCTCCTTCATTCAGATGTACGCCAAATACGCGAACCGCTGCTTCCCCTTCATCAAGACGCTGGATAACTTCTATGCGTTGCAGTACAAGGACGGCTTCATTTGCCGCGAAATTGCGGAAGACACCGGTATTGGCAGATTCACCCGCCACGATCCCTCCTCAACGGGTCCCAACATCATGGCGTGGGCGGAATGGAACTATTTTGAAAACTTCGGCGATGTCGAGCGCCTCCGCAAGGTCTACTACCCCTTGCGCGCCTTCCACCTTTGGCTCAAAAGAAACAGG
>JAGAMJ010000054.1 GCA_017624795.1 Clostridia bacterium | reverse complement strand
GTGTACTTCGTAGCGTCGCTTGCGTCCGTGTAGGAAGCAACGGACGTGCTCTCTTGGGTGTCCGTTACCGTCGCAGATGCGCCAACGACAAAAAGTGCCGTGAGCACAAGCACGAACAGAGCGAGAAGAAGTACTTTCTTCAATCCAGGTTTCATTTTTCCTCCTTTTGGGGTGCATTTCGCCCCCGTTAAAAAAATTTTGGGTGGAACGCTATTTCGGGTCGTTGCGTGCCGACGCACGCATGGGGCTCCAGCCGCCCATTTTTGCTTTTGTTTCTGCCGAAAAAATGGCATAGGAAGAGCAAAGATGCGCGAATGTCAATTTCATTATATAATGCATGCGCACAAATGTCAACAGTTTTGATGGAAAAAGTTTTCAATTTTTCAATATTTTTTGTGCACCATTGGGCACATCGAACAAACCAAGTCGCCCTTTTTGTGCAAGGTGACAAAAACGTGATTTTTCAAGTTCCCAAGTTTCCCCAAATCACGGGCTTTTTCAAAGCAGGCGCTATAAATTGTAAACTTTTTGTAAACAGTTGTTTTTTGTTCTTAAAGCTCCTTTTTAAGCAAAAAAACGCATTGGCGTGAATACCCGTGTCAAAGTATTCACGCCAACGCGCGGTGTTGATATGCAATTATTTTCCCAAGAGCTTTTGCACGTCTATGACCTGCCACAGCTCGCTCTTCGCTTCCACGTGCTCACCCGTAGCGGCGTCATAGATCTGATCGTACAACGGGCCGTTGGCAGACATGACCAAGGTCGTGTGCGGTCTTTGCGCGACGGGCTGGGTATTCGAGCCGTTGAAAATGATCAATTTACAGCCATCGTGCTTAAACATTGAGCTGAACGCGCCGCCGTTACCGATCACCACGTCTTGCAGAAGGCCGGGCCGAATTTCAAGAGGGTACCAAACGACGGCGGGGTGTAAGAGCTGATAAAATTGAGCAAAAGCATTCATCCAGTTGCCGTGGTGGGAAACCGACACTTGCTCACTGCTGATGGAGCTGCCATACATCGCCATCATGGTCTTGCTGCCTGCGTGCTCGACGTCACCAAGCCACAGACAATCCGATTCGTGCGTTTTCTGTCCGTCGCTTTCGATCAATACGGTGCGTGTGACCACGGATATGTCATTATGTCTATCGTTCAATCTGGTGGGGTAAATATCGTCGATCGTATACTTTATTTCAAGCCGACAGTTCGCGAAATAGAAGACCTGACCCGTGCTGACGGGAATATATTCAAAGCCGTTCTTGACCGCATCCTGCAGCGTTTTAAGGCGGCTCCAAATAACACCGTAATCTCCTTGATACATCTGCGACAAGGAAGGACGGTTCATCATTAAATAGTCAAGCTTTAAGTTAATTTCATTTCCGTAAATAACACAAAAATCATGGAACATATTCGCGTGGTCGCCATGCTCGTGCGTGATGATCCACGCCCTGATGTGCAAGGGTTTTTGCTTTGTTGGCCTCTCGCCGTGCGCTTCCTCGTGCAAGCTGTTGAGCAGCAGCCAGAAGGTATCCAGCATACCGCTGTTGGTCCTGCCGCCGTCAACGATAATAAAGCTGCCGTCGGCAAGGGTGATGATCTGCCCAAAGCCCCACGTACCGTCAATACGGGGCACGGTAATGCGGGAATTGAATTTTTTGACGTAATCCGCCGTGCCGTTTTTCACCTGTTCCTCGGTGCCCTCGATCTGCGGTCTGAAATACTGCGCGGCGGGCAGGGACGCCTTTTCCTTTACAGAGCCGGCAACGATGCGGATACTGTTGAAAAGGGGGTAATCCCATATTCCCGATAGCAGATCCATGTGCGTAAACGCCATGTGCGACACGTGAAGCGTGACGCCCGTATCGCTGTTCAGGAACGTGCGGAAGCTGCTGCCCTCCCACTGCACGTCCTCGTTGCCAAGTGCCGTGAAGCCCGCCGCTTTCAAGGTTTCGCAATATGCAACGAACGCCTCGCGGTTCACGCCGCTGCCGCCGTATATGTATTGGATATAATCGTCCTCGACGTACGCCGCGCCGTGGGGGGTGATGTTTTCGCCCGTGGGCTTTGGGAAATCGACAACCCATTTGTCGCTATACGACTGCACCACGGTGCAGTTGGCAGGAATTTGATAGGTGACGTTACCCGCCTCGTCCTCGACAGACGAGCCAAACAGCATATCGTCAAACAGCTCCTTGGCTGCGCCGAGCGTTTCATCACACCACGACACCAAAAGGATCTTGCCGCCTCGCATCGTCAGCGCGACTTCGTTTGCCTCGATCTTGGCGATCTCCTCCTTCATTTCGGGGCGATCCATATTGCCGACAAGGATCTCTTTTACGACCGGCTGCGCCGATGACAGCACCACCTCGGGCTCGATACCGCACTTTGACAAAAGGTCGACCTGGATCTCCAAGCTTACGTCGTGGGGATAGTAATCAAAGCCCATGTACGACGCCCATTGGTCATAAACGACCGTAAAGGTCTGATCGCCCTCCTTCAAGGATAGCGTTTCCATATCGGAAACCGTCACGCTTTTTTCGATGGACAGCACCGTTTCCCGCGCGTTCGCCGCGTCAAGATATTTCCGCTCGAAATGCGTCATCGCGACGCGCGTGAGATACGGCGTTTTTCCAAGGATCACAAGCTTATTCGTTTCTTCAAAGAAACGGATCGCCCAGCCAAGCCCTTCGATCGAATCAAAGGTATCCAGCGACTCCTTGCGGCTGGTTTCGCCGATCAGGATCTCGGGGGTGTCGTCCTCGATCACGGTTATTGAATCGTCCTCAAAAACCGATAATTCGACCGAGGTCAAATTTTTGATGCTTTTTGTGACGGAATAGACCTGTTTTGCGCCAAGATCGGTCAAAAAGCTATCCCGAATCACCGTGTATCCCGTCAGGTCAACGTCGATACGATCGCCCGACACACCGTCCTTATCCTTGTTCTTTTTGCAGGAAGCAAGGATCATGACAGACGAGAGCAGTAATGCGATGCAGAGCAACAAGCTTAATATTCTTCTCTTCATATCCGTCCCCCTTTCTATCGGTGTGCGTGCGCTGAAATATAGATAAGATTTCACAATAATTATAACATTTCCTGTTCTGTTTTTCAAGGGAAAAGCTTGAAAGTTCATCTTTTTCTTGGCTTTTTCGTCCTTTTTGACAAAAATGCTTTCCGGTATTTTGCTACATGCACTAACGCCTTTCACGCAATCATCACACAAAGCCAAAATATGTGAATTTTTTTTGAATTTTTTGTTACAAGGCGGTCGCACAAAATTTCACTGCGAACTGAAAAAAGCAGCCATCGACACGGTATGCAGAGTCGATGGCTGCTCGATTTTTCCATTAAATTTGAAAGTTATTTCCCTTTTGCCGCCCGATATGCAGGCACGTCGATAACGGGCCACAATTCGTTTTTGGCTTCGATCACGGTTTCCGTGATAGGATCGTACATCTGATCGTACAGGGGACCTGCCGCCGTTATCGTCACCGTTACGCTGTACAAAGGGTAGGGGCTGCGCTTGGATCCGTTAAAGGCCAAATACTTTGTATTTGGATTCAAAAACGCTGCGGAAACCGTCCAAGGTGTGTTGACATTTTCAAGGCGCTTGAAGAAGCGATCTGCCACGCCTTGATTGACCGAGTCGGGAAGCCATACCAATTCCGTGCCCACCAGGTCGTAAAACTTTCCTTCAACACCGTAAAGTCCGTGGTGCGAGATCTGCACCTGGTCACTTTTCAAAAAGCTGCCGTACATCGCACGCGCCGCCTTGCTCAAATGATATCTTGCATCTCCTGTCCACATCGAAGTGGTTTCGTGGGGGGTGCCCTGATCGTCGTATTCGATCAAAGCGGTACGGAAGATCGTGGAGGTTTCGTTTTGGTCGCCGGTCTTATATCCGACAGCCCAGTCATCGATCGTTGCCAGTATCTCAAGTCTGCAATTTGCAAAATAGAAAACCTGCCCCGTGCTTATCTGAATGTACTCAAAGCCGTTCTTTACCGCATTCTGATAGTCCTTCAAGCCGTTTCGAAGGTTCTCGTTTCCGCGGCCAATACGCAGCTGTGTCATCGAGCCGAAGTTGACCATCATATAGTCAAACCGCAAGTCGATCCTGTTACCATACTCATTACAAAAATAACGCACAAGATCGTGGTGATCGCCGTGCTCGTGCGTGACGATCCACGCCCTGATATGAATGGGTTCTTCTTTGCTGGGAGTCTTGCCG
>JAGAMJ010000053.1 GCA_017624795.1 Clostridia bacterium | reverse complement strand
TTTGGATATCAGATCTTCTTTCGACTTGACATTTATGAAAAAGGATAGTATGATATAAATGATAACAATATATTAAGGAGAGTTTGACATGAACCCTATTCTGGAAGAACTTTCTAAGATCGGCATTGTGCCGGTGATCAAAATTGACGATGCCAAGGACGCTGTCCCGCTTGCAAAGGCGTTGCTTGACAGGGGGCTGCCCTGTGCTGAGGTGACCTTCCGCACGGCGGCAGCGAAGGACGCGATCGCTGCGATGAGCAAGGCGTTTCCCGAAATGCTGGTGGGCGCGGGCACGGTCCTGACCACCGAGCAAGCCGATGCCGCAGTTGCCGCAGGCGCTAAATTCATTGTCAGCCCCGGGCTCAATCCCGACGTGGTGCGCCACTGTGTCGAGCGCAACATTCCCATCGTTCCCGGCATCAACAATCCCACAGGGATCGAGCAAGCGCTTTCTCTTGGGCTTACCACAGTCAAATTTTTCCCCGCCGAGCCGTCGGGCGGTGTGAAGATGATCAAGGCGATGGCAGCCCCTTACGGCAACGTGACCTTTATGCCCACGGGCGGTGTCAGCGCCGAAAATCTGTCGCAGTATCTGTCCTTTCCCAAGATCATCGCTTGCGGCGGCAGCTGGATGGTGCCCTCCGATAAGATCGCGGCAGGGGATTTTGCGGGCATCGAAAGACTTGTGCGCGAGGCGGTGGATACGATGCTTGATTTCAAGCTGCTGCACATTGGTGTGAACTGCAAAAGCGAGGCGGATGCCGACGGCGCCGCCGCGAAGCTCCGTGATATTTTTTCCTTTGAAACCGACAAGCGTGCGATCTCCAGCTTTGCGGGTGTGGGCTTTGAGTTTATGAACAGCGTCGGACGCGGCACGATGGGACACGTTGCGGTCAAGACCTCCTCGGTGGAGCGCGCCGTTTACCACCTCACGCGCCGCGGTGTGCGCTTTGACGAGTCGACCGCCCGCCTTGGTAAGGATGGCAAGCTGGAATTCATCTACCTTGCCGACGAGATTGAGGGGTTCGCGTATCATTTGACAAAGTAAATTTGGTTTGAAAAAGCCGCCGCGGGGAACACCCGCGGCGGCTTTTGGGCAACGTGTTTTCGACAAGTTGCGATGTTTTGCTTAAAATTTGGGCGAAATGCGGTTTTTGCACATATACTTTTTCATGAGGTGCATATATAATGATACTATATTATTATAATGTGAGGATTTGAAATGTCGAAAAAACCGACAGACGGCGGTCAGAAAAACAGAAAGCTTTGGTTCAAGGCGTTCAAAAAGCTGCTGGTGAAGCGATACAAAAGACCTGAGTTCATCTACCTTGGCAAGGGCTTTACCACGGGGTCGATCATCGTCAGCAATCACGAGGGGACCGACGCGCCACTCTCTTTGGAGCTGTACTGCGACACCCCTATTCGCATGTGGGGCGCATCTGAAATGAACTCGGGACTTGTCCCACTTTACAAATACCAAACGCGCGTTTACTATCATCAAAGAAAGCATTGGAATCTGCATCTGGCAAGACTGTTTTGCCTTCTGGCAAGCCCCTTGACCAATTTGTTTTATAAGGGACTTAATCTGATCTCTACATACCGCGACGTGCGCTTTCGCAAGACCTTGAAGGAAAGCATCGAGGCGTTGGAGAACGGGGAGAGCATCGTGGTGTTCCCCGAGGACGCGACCAACGGCTATTTGCCCGAATTGGAGGGCTTTTTCCCCGGCTTTGTTATGCTTGCCGAGGTCTGCGCAAGACGGGGTATGGACCTGCCTATCTACGTGACCTATTTCAAAAAGAAAGAGTTGAAATACATCGTGGATCAGCCCATTTATTATTCGGAGCTTTCAAGGAACGGCGCGACCAGAGCCGAGATCGCCGATCGCTTGCGCCACCGCTGCAACGCATTGGGGAAAATCAACACCGATAAGCCCAAAGTCAGCACCGAGGAGATCGGTGAGGAGCTTTTGCAGAAGGTGTAAGAGCGTCATTATAACGTAAAACAAACCGCCTTGACGGTCGCGATGCGACCGTCAAGGCGGTTTTATGCTTTATTTCAAAATGACTTTTCTGTAATTCTTTTTGCCGCGGCGCAGCAGCTTGCCGTCGGCAAATTCCGCGACCGTATACGTTTTTTTGATGTCGGTGACCTTTTCGCTGTCCACCGTGGCACCCCCCTGCTCAACGGTGCGGCGCGCCTCGGACTTTGAAGCGCAAAGTCCGCTTTTTGCAAAGAGCGTCAGCACGTCAATGGTGCCGTCGATAAAATCATTGGCAGTCAGCTCGGTCGTGGGGGTGTCCTCGCCGCCGCCTGCGCCGAACAGCGCCTTGGCTTGTGCCTCTGCCTTTGCGGCTTCCTCGTCGCCGTGCACCAGCTTGGTCAGCTCAAAGGCAAGGATCTCCTTGGCGCGGTTGAGCTGCTCGCCCTGCCAATCGGACATCGCTTCTATTTCTTCCATCGGCAGGAAGGTCAGCATACGAATGCATTTGAGGACGTCGGCGTCGCCCACGTTGCGCCAATACTGATAAAAGTCGTAAGGCGAGGTCTTGGCGGGGTCAAGCCATACGGCGCCCGACTGCGTTTTGCCCATTTTCTTGCCCTCGGAATTGAGCAGCAGGGTAATGGTCA